>WRKF01000189.1 GCA_009778165.1 Defluviitaleaceae bacterium | reverse complement strand
AAAAAAAAAAAAAAAAAAAAAAACAACCGTTTTTTTGCATAAAATTTTCGTGAAATTAAGTGGTTTTTTTGTGAAAATCTCCGAAACATTAATTAATTTTGTTGAATATTCAGTCAAAAAGTACATAAGTATATAAATAGATAAAAGAAAGGAAAAAGCTGAAATCAATTAGGCGTTTTCTCCGGAAAATTCCGGAACCTTTTTTTATGAATAATTTTTTATAGTCATTTAAATCGAGGGGTATACATATGATTTTTTGTGATTATTATGATGCAACAAAAAAACAATTGACTTTTTTCACAAAAAATATATGGCTAAATCGATTATTTTTGTGATAAACTCCAATTTGTTAATTGATTTTATTCAGAAATTCGAATAAAAACCGGATGTAACGCTGGTATTTGCCGCCCATTTTTAAGGCAAAAAAAATGGGCAAATCTTCTCTTAAAATTTATGGATCAAATACGAAAATGGCGAAAAGTCTTGGTTGGATTTTTAGGAATCGTTAGAAATTGCTTTTTGAAATATTATTCTAATGCGAACTTTGAAACTCCCGATGTGAGACTCTATGGCTGACTTTATGTGAGACTCTATGTGATACTTTATATCAGAAAAAATAGAAAAATCCGAAAATATTCTATGATTGGAAAGATAACCCCATTATACAGTATTCCCGATAACGAAACAAGAGAAAAATAACCGAGTGGAGTGCATCAATTTTTTTTGCTACACCCACCCTTTAATCATTAACAGCACTTTTCTTAACAGTTGTCCCAACTTTGCACGTTTCTATGAAGGGCATTAGCCCAAATCCCTCAATGAATCAAATTCCCTAAAAACATTACGGTCTATAAACTCTCCGCACTCCATCATTGTCGCTATGTCCTTCCATGTAGCCGTGCGAGCCTCTATCGTTTCGCCATCTTGCAACACAACATCGGAAAGTTCAAACTCTTGCCTAAACAGCCAAACATCGGAAAAGCTACTGGCTCCTCTGTAGGTTGAGTGCAGGGTGGCATTTTCTTGTAATAGAATTATGCCGCTTTCTTCATGTGCTTCTCGAATAGCGGCTTCGAGACTAGTTTCGCCGTCAAGTGCGCTGCCACCTACAGTCTCCCACATGCCCGGGTAACCTATTTTGTTAAAGGCTCTGCGCAAAATAAGAAACTCACCTTTGTGATTAACAATCCATACATGAACCACCAAATGGTAATCTCCCGGGGGCATATCAAGAGTCCGTTTGTGAATACGACCGGTAGGGTTGCGGTTCTCATCAAGAACATCCCAATACTCACACTCTGCTTTTTCTACCCCAAGCCATTTGTGCAATTTTTCGTATAAAACAGGCAAAATCTGCGGAAAACGCATTTTGTCCGGCACAGTTTTAAATCCTCGTATTTCGACCATTTCAAAGCCTTTTGGCATCTCGCCCAACGTTTTAATATCGGCATAAAAGACCTGTCCGTTAGAGAACTCTATTTCCGTATGAACTGCATAATCAAAAGCAGGAGTAATGAAAAAATTCTCCGCCCCTGTTTCTTCATACAATTCACGCTTTGCACCTTCGAGAGCAGATTCGCCTTCATTAATCGAACCGCCGGGCGTTTCAAAAACATCTCTGTCTTTGTGTCGGCAGTATATCCACTTGTCGTTGTAACGTGCAAAAATAACAGTATATCGGTATGCCTTTAGTTCTCCAAGTTCGGCAGTTACAACTTTGCAATTTTTATAATTTGGTATTTGTTCCGGCAAAAACAAGTCTATTTTTCTAAGTGCAATAAGCACATCTCTATCAAATGTCATTTTAACAACCCATGGCATAATATGTACCATAGCGTTAAAATCTTCAAATCCATAAGATTTATCATAGTAATTGATTATTGTAGACAATGCTGTTCCATGTGTTCCTATAGCAATGTTTTTTCCCGCATAGCGGTCTAAAACGTCGTTTAATGCGGCTATATTACGCTCCTGCACATCCGCTAAGTTTTCGCCGTCCGGCTGTTTATATGAAAAATCTGTCCATTGCCTTTTTGCAAAAGCCTTAAAATCGTCAATCCAAGTATCGGCAATCTTTCTTTCCCTAAAATCCTCTATCAACTCCATTTCAAGCCCTTTTTGCTGCGCAAATTCCAAAACGGTATCAACCGCACGTTTGAACGGGCTGGAGAGAACAATATCTACGCTCTTATCTTGCAGATACTCTGTCACCAATTTGCGATCAACAAGACCTTTTGGAGATAAGGGATACGTTCTGTCATTAAAAATACTATCGGCACTACGCAAAGTCTCTGCATGGCGTATAAAATATATGGTTGTCATTAAGTCACACATCCTTTCACGATTGATTATATCACAAATTAACTTTACTCTCAAGCAAAATTTTTATGAACGCCACCGTCTTAGTATTATAAAAAAACATATATTTTAAATTCATATCAGACCATTCTCCCTTGTTTTGTCCATGAAATCTGTTATATAATTATGCAATAATATTTCGCAACACAAAAATTTCTCTGCCCACCCGCACATCGCTTCAGCCATAAAGTCTCACATCAAGAGTTTCAAAGTTCGCATTAGAACGCCTCTATTTCCGCACTAAAACCCCCATATTACGCCATTTTCCTCCTGATTCATTCAATTTTCAACCCTCATTTTTTGAGCAAAAATTAGGCGAAAAAACTATATTAATTTAATCGTTTATAACACCCACCCTCACACAAATTCTATTGTCATATTTATTTTTTCTTGTATCTCCTTTTGTTGGGTTTGAGATAATCCGGATTGCGGTAATTTTTCACCTTCTTTTGTAATTTTCACATCTATTTTTTGTTCTGTAAAACGAGCAATTTTTTCCTTAATCTCTTGTTCTTTCGTCAATAAAATATTATAGGTAATATCGCTATCGGATTGTATCTGCAAGAAACCATCTTTTTGGATAAACTTGCATTTAACTAACAATGCCTTTAACATGCTATCCTGTTGCTGAACAAAACTCTCCCAAGGCGATACGTTTAAATCTGTTACATTTTCCGCAACACGCGTTATTTCTGTAACTTGTGAGTCTGATAGATTTGGGTTCGGTTTTTCTTTTTGCGGCTCTTTTTGCGGCTCTTTTTGTCTTTCTTTCGGTGATTCTTTTTGTATTTCTTCTCGTACACAAAGTTTTATACAAGCCAGCTCCAACAGGATTTTTGGGTTTTTTTCGTTTCTGACTTTGGGCAAAAGCTCGGTAAAATGCTCTATAAAATCGCTAAAAACAGACATGCTACCTTGACTACCTTGGTTTACAAGTCTTTCCAGCGTTTCTTTTGTTACATCCAAAACCTGGTTTGATTGCTTAACAATATTTGCTACCAACAGATTTCTGAAATGTGCGATAAGCTCATTTACAAATTGAATATAATCTTTGCTCCCCAAACTCATTTTGTGAATAATTTCTATTGTGGCTAAAGAGTTTTTTTGTAGCAATGCGTCTGTCATTTCAAAAAGTGTGGCAATATCTACAGAACCAACCAAGGTTCTTATATTTTCTTCTGTTATGGAAGTGCTGTTGCCATAAAAAGCTATGGCTTGATCAGCAAGGCTAAGAGCGTCCCTAACGGAGCCGTCGGCAAGTTGGGATATAAGAGCAAGAGCAGATGGCTCAATCTCAACATTTTCTTGTTTTAAATATGGTGCTATATTTAAAGCAATATCTGCGGACGGTATCCGTCTAAACTCGAACCGTTGGCAACGAGAGTGTATTGTAGGCAAAACCTTGTGGGGGTCTGTGGTAGCCAAGACAAAAACCACATGATCGGGAGGTTCTTCCAATGTTTTGAGGAGTGCGTTAAACGCCCCGGTGCTTAGCATATGTACTTCATCTATTATGTAGATTTTGTACGTTCCGGTGCTTGGCGGATATTTCACTTCTTCTAAAATATCTCGAATATTATCTACCCCATTGTTGCTGGCGGCATCTATCTCTATTACGTTCATACTGCGGTTTTGCAAAATATCGGCACAAACCCGGCATTTGTTGCATGGGATAGAGTTTGGTTGTGCGTCTTCGCAGTTTAGCGCCCTAGCTAAAAGGCGAGCAACAGACGTTTTACCAGTTCCCCGAGTACCACAAAAAAGATAGGCATGGCTAATGCTACCTGTAGAAATTTGGTTTAATAGAGTCTTTACTATGTGATCTTGCCCAAAAACTTGCGAAAAGTTTTTGGGCCGGTATTTTCTGTAGAGTGACATTGAAAAACCTAATTATATAGCTATTTCACTTAATTCCATCCATTTTCAAATTTCAAAATGAAATTAAGCGGAATAGCTTCCTAAATTCATACGGTTTCCAATTTAAAGTACGAAAAAATTTGCTCCCAACCTACCTAACCGTACGCAAATTTTTTCGATATATTTAACTGAAAACAGTATCAGCAGTTTTAGTCGAACTTTTAAAGGGTTTCGTGCACTCGCTGTTGGCAAACTTTCACAAGCGTAACATGATTCACCGGCTCCATCCAAGCGACCTTGCGGCACATAAGCTACTTTGCTTAGTGCTGCTTCCGTCAAGACCTGACACGGTTCACAAAGACTTATTGCGCAAGACTTGAACTTCAACACCTGCTAGGCAAGGCAGACCTTGCAAAACGCAAACCGAAAACAAGTATCACCCCTACTAAAGCGGATTGTAGGTACAGGGCACCGCTAACTCCCCGGCTGCACGAAACTGGAACAATTATAAGGCATAGCGACAAATAAGTCAAGCCCTGTTTTTTGTTTTTTTGTTTAACTTGGTAAACTGGGTTGTGTCACATAGCAAATTAGCTTTTCGTTGTCCTTAATTAAGAATAATTAAGAAATGCCTTAGAAAAACATCGATAACACGCAAAAATCCTTTTCTTTTGTTGACAACAAGGCTAAAATTATAAATATTTAGACAAAAAAAGATTTTTGGGGAAATATGACGAAATAACCCTTGAAATGGGTATTGATATATTCGTGAAAACCATAGTACAATTAACAGCAGGGTTAAAGGTTGCACGAGGTAAACATTCTATATGTAAAGGGGGTAAACTATGCGTAGTGGTATGTCGTTTGTGATAATAATCAAAACATGCTTACGAATTATCGAAGCCGGTTTTTTGTTCGTAATAGCGTATATTATGTCCACAATTATGGCTTATATCCAAAACGACAATGTTTTTGAAATATTTGGTTTAGCGGCAATATTTTTAGTAAATGTTGTTGTCTATCACGCAGTATCTATTGTTTTAAAAAACAAGAGCGAAAAAATGGCGGAAACCCAAGAGCAAGCCTTTAGAGAGCGTGTATATCTCGGTGTTCTAAAAAACAAAACAGCGTATATAGAAAAAATCGGTATGGCAGGGATTAAGTTACGATTGGAAAACTATTTTCCCACTGTTGCATCATTTTATAAAAATACGCTACCGGATATATTCTCCGGGCTTTTAATAGGCGTTGTTTATATGATTGTGTTTATTGTGTACGACCCTGTTTTGGCATCGATTTTTGCCGCACTATCATTGATTCAAGTTATCCCGTCTATTATCGTGAAAAATTTTGTTCGGCGTGATTATGAAGCTATTAACAACGAAGGGCTAAGGTGGTTCAACTTCGTTTTGGAAGCCTTTCGGGGGTTACTCACCATCAAATCATTCAATTTAAAATCCTGGTATACAAATAAATTAGAAAATATCAACAGAGACCAAATAAGAGTATATACTCGCCATTTTAAACGTGTTGGTCAAGAAGAAGCATTAAATAAATCTGCCAACTCTATTGTTGTGTATGGAGTTTATGCGTTAATAGGTTTTTTTGTACTTTACAGAGGTGTTTACCTTGATGTTGCTGTTATCTTCGTTGTTTTATCGGGCAATTTTTTTGGTACAACATCACGGATGTACACCAGTTTGCCGCGCTATTTTGAATTTAGCAAAGCAAAGCCTCTAATTGCGGAAGTTGTTGGATATTCACCAAAAGAAACATTTGCCGGTAGCCCAAATTCAGATAATATCTTATACAAAGCAGATAATATTTCGTTTAGCTACGATACTAACGATAGTGTCGGTGATTTTATTTTGAAAAACTTTTCGGCATCTGTAATAAAAGGAGAAAAAATAGCGTTGGTAGGCCCCAATGGAAAAGGAAAATCCACATTTGTTAAACTATTGCTGAATCATTACGATGATTATACAGGCACAATCAAACTAAACGGCGAAGATGTAAAAAAATATTCTGATGAAGATATAAACCGCTTGGTTTCATATTTGCCACAAAATGATGCATTATTGCATATGCCAATAGAAGAAGCGCTCGGTTTTTTTGAAAACAGCCACGAAATAAAGCAAACAGCCGAGTTGTTGGGCTTCGATTTCGAGCAAAAACAAACAATAGACACATTATCCGGTGGCGAACGCAAAAAGCTGTTGCTATCAATATGTCTAACACGTGAAGCAGAATGTATAATACTGGACGAACCCACAAATTCTCTTGACGATGATTCCGAAAAAAAGTTATTGGGGATAATAGCGAAATGTAACAAGACCATGATTATAGCTACCCATAATGCCGATTTGATCGCATGTTGTAACCGTACCATAGCTTTTGGAGGTAAAGATGAATAATGAAAAGTCTATGAAAGCAAGTATAATTTTGGACTGGCTAAAAAGCTACCATACAGCAATTGTTGCGGCTTCACTTTCAAAAGCTGCCCCTATTGTATTGGGGATATTATCGGCGGGGGTATTGGGCAATTTTTTAAATAACCTTTTACTAATGGACACTTCGGCAATAAGCACTGACATTTTTTTAATTATAGCCATATTTGCATCAAACGTTGTATTGATACCTGTTTTTAACCTATTTAACTATATTTACAGCTACAAAGTAAGCAACAGATACCACGAAAAAAAAGTTTCAAAGTCTTTAGATAAGGACTACATAAAATCAAACGCCATGGGAGCCGGGGCAAAGGTCGCACGTTGGGAGGTAAATTTATTGTTGTTTTATACTGAAATGCTTAAAGTGTTTTCGTCAGTGGCAACTGTAATGGTATCTTTGTTTTTTATAATCCCCGTGCTTTTAATAAACACAACACTCGGCATAATCTCTATATTGCTATGCATACCAATATCACTGTTTGATATTCTATCAAGCAAAAAACAAGTGCTGTTTTATAGCGAATCCCTGGAATACAATGAGATACGCAAAAGTGATGAGCTGAACATGGCACAAGGCCATGGCTTTATCAAAAACAATAATATTATCAACCAATTTTTATCAGCAGTTAATAAACGCTTTACGGATTATTTTACTGAAACAAAATACAAAAATATAAAACTTAAAACTCTGTTGGATACGGGAAGCTCTTTTTTAACTTATATTTCAATCTTGGTGTTGTTTGCTGCGGGCGGCTACATGTTTTTGCAAGGCAATGCAACTCCCGGCGAGGTTTTAATGTACGTTGGCTTATTGCTACCCATTAGCGGCATTATCAAACTATGTTCCGAGTTGTTTGTTAGCTTCAAAAAAATGCCCGTAATTTTAGAAAAAGTTTTGTATTTCTTTTGCGATTTTGAAAATGTTTCGGGCAACCATATAGAATCTGTAAACAATATAAAAGCGGAAGATCTAAATTTCAGCTACAATGATACCGGGTTAATCCAAGGAGTTAACATAGATATTAAAAGAGATTCAAAGTTGCAAATAGTTGGAAAAAACGGCTCCGGAAAAACCACTTTGGCTAATATTATATCGGGCATCATTAGCGATGCCGACATATATGTAAACGATATGCATTACAAAACGTGTGATATTAACGCCATACGCGATAAAATATGTTACGTTGACCAAGATTCATACTTTTTTTCCGGAACAATAAATGACAACCTGAGCATAGTAACAAAAGGAACGCAAGACGATTATGACCGAATAGACTATTATTTAAACTTATTTTCTTTGGATAAAGAAGTTTCACATGAACTGCTCCCGGGAGCAGCAAACTTGTCCGGTGGCGAAAAACAGAAACTATCGATTATTAGAGGGTTGCTCAAAAATGCCGATGTGTATATTTTTGATGAACCGTTAAACAATCTCGATCAAGAGACACGAGAGGTGTTTTGTGAGGAAATCAATAGGCTTAAAGCAGCTTATATTATTATAAGCCACGACAAAGTAAATTTACAGTTTGACCATACCATACAAATGAAAGAACATCCAAAAACCGTTTGATTTTTATTTTTATCGTTGTTTTTCACAAAACGCTGAAACAAGGAAAGCAAATTAACTTTTCTGATTTAAAAGTCTGATTTAAAAGGGGCAATGAAAAGTTAATTTGCTATATTTGATACCCATGAGTTTATTTCAGTTTATTTAGCACCGTTCTAATATAGACTCTCAATAAGCTCCCGTTTTGGGTTTGACACCACCACCTGCCCAATAAGCAGTCCGGCGTTATCCAAGGAGTTTATTGCGGAGCTAACAGCACTCCTTACAGATGTAAGCTCGCCTGCCAAAACCAAAAAGGATTTTCCGCCAATACCCGTGCCAAGGCGGAGATCAACAATTTGCACATTGGCGGCTTTTACCGCAATATCCGCAGACATAAGGGATGCAGTAACGGAATAAAACTCCAAAACCCCCAGAGCAGGCACTTTTTCCGGTATTGTTGCAACATTTATCGCCTGTATTACACTAGGGTGTATTTTCGACAAAACAGAGTGGTAAACAACATACCCCTTACCCATGTTAACGCCCTGGTTAATCGATGTGGTAACACTGGATACATCGCCGGATATTATAATATAGTATTTGCCGGGGCAAGAAGCCTTTGCAGAAACCAAATCTACATAAGAGGCTTTAAGCATCGTATCGCATATTTCCACGCCCTTGGCTATACTCGTTGTTTCCAAAAAACCTAATGTGTCTGTTACCCGTGCCATTAGCGCACCCCCTCTATTTCGATATAATCCGCAACTTCCACCACTTTCCCCCTTATTCCGGCATGGATATTGGCGGAAACCTTGCCGTCCGCTTTTCCTATCAGCTGTCCGACCTCTACCATATCCCCGCTTGATACAACGGCAACAGCGGGCTTTCCTATATGCTGGCTAAGGGAAACACGCACAGCAGCGGGAGTGTGTTCTATATAATTTTCCACTCTTATCTTTGTTAGGTCATACAACCCCATCCTAGCCAAAATAGAATAAGCTGTGGGCTTTCTATATTCCCTAACGGGATGCGGCGGGTATGGTAGTTTTCTGTTTTCGTATTTCAACCCCTCTTTCAAAAATTGCATTTTCACAAAAACATTAATCTGCCGTGGCAAAAGCTCCATTGGACAGGCATATGTTTCACAAATACCGCACTCACAACATATGAGTGCCTCTTCCAACAGCTCTCTGTTTTCGTGAATATATTCGGAGTTTAGGCTCTCTCCTTCAAAATTAGCGGCTGCCATAGCCCGCATCACTTTATGGGGATGCAATCGGTGTCCCACAAGATGCCTGGGACAAAGGTCGGTGCAGGCTCTGCATTGTATACACGCAGCTCTGGCTCTGTTTAAAACCTGTTTTAAATTGGCATCTTTAATTTTTGCGTTAATGTTATTATCATCTTTTGTCACTATTATGGAAGAGGTTGTTTTACGCACAAAAAGATTGCTTTCCTCCTCTTTGTTATATATCTTACCCATAAAAGGACCGCCATCTATAATTTTGTAGTTGGTCAAAAGTGTACCATGACAAGCCGCTATGCAATCTGTAAAACTGGCACCAATAGGCACTTTTATAACAGAAGGCAACCCCACCTCTCCCGTTACGGTTAAAAATTTGTGGGTAACTGCACCGTTTCCGCCAATAGCACGATTTATCTCTAGCAAAGTACCGACATTTGTAACAACACACCCCACATTTAGAGGAATCCCCCCTTGTGGTACAGTCCTCTTTGTTACATCGTAAACCAACATTTGCTCATCACCGGAAGGGTAGTAATTGTGGCTTTGGTGAATCTGCACATCTGCATCCAAATCGTTTATGGCTTTTTCCATAGCCGCAACTTCTTTTGCATTAATTGCTTTTATGCCAATAACAGCCTGCCGGGCATCTAAGTGGTTTTTTATAACCAAAATCGCTTCAACTATCTGGTGGGCATAATTGTTTATAATATGTTTGTCTGTAAATAAAAGGGGTTCGCATTCCAAAGCATTTATTAGCAGATATTCTACTTTTGCATCTAGCTTTACATGGGCAGGAAAGCCGGCTCCTCCCTGCCCTACTATACCGGCTTCCTGTATTTTTTCCAGTAAATTCATGTTTTTTCTCCCATTTTATGTAGGGGCGTGTTCAGACATCAATATCATCTAATATTAAATCCTTCCACCAGCACACACCTTCTTTTTCTTGTGAAATGGCGGGCAGCGGTCAATCCTTCTCCTGTCGGGCCTGCTATTGTAAATGTGGTGTAGCCTTCGCCCCCCACTCCCAAACCTGCATATGCAGGGCCGTTTTTAACGAAAATGGTGGTTTGTATAGCTTTAGCAAAAGCAGAAAGGTTGTCTATATTTTTACTGTGCATTACGGCAGTGTGCCTATAACCATGCTCCAACTCTATAGCCATTTCTATTGCTTCGTTTATGTTGTCTGCTCGCACTATCGGCAACACAGGCATCATCATCTCCCTTTGCACAAAGGGATGGCATTTTTTTGTTTCTACTATAATGAGCTTTGTTGTTGGTTTGTGGTCTATCCCTGCCTTTTGCAAGATCGTTTTTGCATCTTTTCCAATAAAATCCTTGTGGGGATATTTTTTCTCCCCTTCCAAAACCAAGTTTTCCAGTTTTTTCAAATCACTGTCTGTTGTTATTAAATGTGCACCGCTAGCCTGCATTTGGAATATCAAATAATCGCAAATACTTTTAAGGGCTATAACTTCCTTTTCTGCCACACACACTATATTGTTGTCAAAACTTGCACCTTTCACAATATCATCAGCGGCTTTTACAATATCTGCTGTGTCGTCTACTATCACGGGAGGATTCCCCGCTCCAGCCCCTATAGCTTTTTTGCCGGATGCCAACACTGCTTTTACAACACCCGGTCCGCCGGTAGCTACCAGCATATCCACTCTCGGGTGTTCCATCAACTTTTTTGCTTGATCCATGCTTGGGTCCGCAACGGTTGTTACCAAATTTGCCGGCCCACCATTAGCTACTATAGCTTTATTTATTAGCTCCACAGTTTTTTTAGAAACCTCTTTTGCTTTTGGGTGAGGGCTAAACACAACCCCATTCCCCGCCGCAAGCATCCCAATAGAGTTGCACAATATCGTCTCCGATGGGTTTGTGGTGGGGGTAATGGAGCCGATTATCCCAAACGGGGAAAGCTCAATCAAAGTTAAGCCGTTATCCCCCGTAAAAGATTCCGACTTTAAATCCTCCAACCCCGGGGTTTTTTCTCCAACCAAACGGTTTTTAATAACTTTGTCGTTATAGTTCCCAAGGCCTGTTTCTTCTACAGCCATTTTCGACAAAAGTTCTGCATTATCTATCGCAAGCTGTTTTATGGCATTAATAATTTTGTCCATTTTTTGATGAGTTAGCTTAACATATTGCTTTTGTGAAATAACACAAGCCTCTACAGCTTGGTCCATATCGCTAAAAATACCGTTGCCGCAAAGAGCGGGTTTTTTCAGCTCCGCACCACTCAAATTAGCTACAACACGGCTAACAATTTCATTTACAAGGGCTTCCGGGTTTTGCAACATAATTCCACTCCTTTTTTAAAAACTACGCTTTAATGGCCATATTTTCATATTGAAGCCTCAAATGCTTCCAAAGCTCTTTGGGCAATTCTAATATCGTCTGCTACGCTTGCACCGCTTACTCCAACTGCTCCGCATATCTCCCCGTTTTTTCTTAGGGGCAAGCCGCCACCAAAAATAACCAGCTTTGGATTCACGGTGTTTATGCCAAACAATGGCTTAGACGGTGCGGAAAGGTTACCTAGCTCTTCTGTCGTCATTTTCATTGTTGCAGCAGAATACGCTTTGTTTTCAGCTATAGCAATGCTTGGCAAAATCGCGTTTCTGGAACGAGTAAAGTGCAGTAGGTTCCCGTTAATGTCTGCTACAGCAACAGATACATGCACCCCTAACTTTTTGGCTTCTTCTAAAGCTGCATGGGTCATATTTTCCCATACCAAAGTATCTTTTTCAGAATCCATTTTATCCTCCAATTTGTTTTTTATGGTTGTGATTAGTTCTGTGTAAATAACTTCGCTTGCCAAAGCAAAAAATGCGTCTGAAAGTCTGTTTACATATTTTAGTAACAGCGGGCAAACAAAACCTTCTTTTGATAGAGAATACACATGCCGTTCTGCCCTTCTTACAGTGGAGCGTGCCATATGCAACGCAGCAGAAGGTTGGGATTCTCCCGGTATCACAAAATCCTTTATTTCTCCAAAATCTTTAATAAAGTTGTCTATTATGGCTTCCAACTCGTCGATGTCCTTTTGTTCTATTTTTTCTTTTAAAAGGGACGTGCCTTTTTCATCAGAAGCAAGCTGTGCTCCAACCACAAACAGTTTTTTTTGTATTTTCAAAATTGTATCTCGTGTTTGCTCATTTTTAAGCAATGAGCGGACAAGACCAAGCGTACTGTTCACTTCGTCTATTGTGCCGTATGCCCAAACATTTAGAGAGTCTTTACCTGTTCTTGTGCCGCCAAACAAAGATGTTTGACCGCTATCCCCCGTTCGTGTATAAATATTCATTTTTTGGTACCTCCCCTTATTTAAACATTAAACACTATAATTGTTTTCCATCGTGTCTATAATACCAACTATCGCCAAATCTATCGGGGCTTTTTCCTTTCTTGCACTCTGCCTGGCACTACTGCCGGAAGAAAGGAGTACCTTGTCCCCAACTCCGGCTCCCGCAAAATCTACAGCAACCATATCTTTGTTAGACACAACCTCACCTTTAATATTTAACTGTTGCACAACCAAAAGTTTATAACCAACAAGGCTTTCATCTTTTTGTGTAGATACAACAGAACCAACTACCAAACCAATTATCATAACAACCTCTTTTCTATTGTAACCCCTACACTTGCCGCCTGTTCATAAGCCAGTGCCGTAACTATCGTGGTATCATCTATATAAATAATATTTGTTGTTTTGCTCAAATTCAAAATATCTGTAGCAGAAAGCACATTGCCCTCATAAACACTACCACAGTTTTCAGCATAGCTGTATATATCCGGATGTGTACATGAACCGGCAATATCCCCAGCAAATATAACACCATAAGACACAAGTATGCGTTTGTAATTTTCAATAAGCATTTTGTAATTCTTATTTTCGATTTTTTGCGGCTCTTTAAGGATCACAATCTTTTTGTTTTGTGCCAACGCTTTTTGCACAAACAATGTAAAGGGGTCGTGTCCCATACCAAGAGCAACACTGCTGTAATACCTAAGAGGCATTTCGTCTATAAACAAAATATCAAACAAAATATCTGTTTCGTCGTTTGATGGGATTTTTTCGTAAACATCCCCTTTTGTGTTAATTTTGCCCATGGCAGTATTAACCAAAGCCGTGTTTTCTTTATTGAAAACTATAGCTTTAACTCTAAGATTTTCTAAAAACAGCACTCTTTCTACTGCCACAATTATTATTTTTATAAGATCTCGTATTGTCATACTTCTATAAACCCTATATCTCCGGATTTTATGCCACCGCTGTTCGCCTCATCAGTATCTATGTGCATTTCATCTGTAAAATCTTTGTCTATCCGTAGCAGTGTGTTGTCAAAAACAAGACCCCGCTCACCATAAAACCTAACAGACACCATTTGTTTGTCTTTAAAACCGTGCTTGTTAGCAAAATCAACACTCATATGAATATGACGAAGAGCAATAATGGCGGCTTTCCTTATTATCGTTACCCCTTTTAGGGGATTTGTTATCGTTATATCGACCGCTTTTTCCAGCTTGCCGCTCTCACAAACACTCGCTTTTATCCCGAGGATAAAAGTGTCTGTAAGAGAAACCTCTACCTGGGTGTGGCTACGAGAAGGCCCGAGAACTCTAACATTTTTGATGGTACCTTTTGGGCCGTTTATTGTTACAGTTTCTGCAGCAGCAAAATTGCCCGCCAACAGTTCTTTTATCGGGGTCAAAGGCTTGTCGCCAAACAATATTTCTTGATCATCTTTTGACAGATGAATGTGGCGGTTAGAAACTCCCACAACTGTTTTTGGGATACGGTCTATTGATTGTTTGATTGTTTGTTTAATCATGCTTTTTATTTGATCCGGTTCCATGCTTCAAACCCCCTTAGTTTTGCTCTTGCGGATTTTCTGTTTTTGTTTCTTCTTTTTCTTCTTTTTCTTCTTCGGGTTTAGGCACAGGCTTTACTGCCGATTTTTTAGAGGAACCCTTTTTAGAGCTTGGTTTCTTAGGCTCTTCTATTTTTGCTTCTTCTATCTTAGGCTTAGTTTCCTCAACCTTAGGCTCCGTCTTGGGCTCCACTTCTGGCTTCTGTTCATTAGGCTCCGGTTTCTGTTCTTTTGCCTTGTTCATAGATTCCACCAGCTTAGCTACATCGTCAGAGGGTCTTGATATAACCTTCGATGAATAGACACCTTCAGAATAGCGAGAAACAGCGGCTTCTACAGCAGCGTTTACAGCAGCGTTTACAGCTCCTATATCTCCCAACAGTTTTATTACTATCATACCATCGCCTCTTGTTTGCTCGTAGCCAAGCAATGTAACATTTGCGGATTTTAAAGCAATGTCTGCCACATCTATCGCTTTAGCAAGCCCTACCGTTTCTATTAATCCCAGTGCTTTCATAACTCCTCCTTATTATATAGCATTATACAGCATTATATAACATTTACACAATCAAGGGAACACCTTTCACTAACCTAGCCGCATTTGTCCCCAAACTCCTTTGTGCATCTTCGTGAACCCCCATCCCAAATTTCAAAAAAAACAAGGGTTCTTTCATATTTTTATAATGAAGGGCAATATTGCCCATATTGTCTATTCCAATTCCAACTTCCAAGCGTGATTCCAGCGCAGCTCTAGCTGCCAAAACCACCGCACTATCACTCGTAGCGCTTTTTATAAGAAAAAAAACATCCTCTTCCTCTATTCCATAAAGGATATTTTGCAACGTGTGATTCTCATTAAAATTTTCATCTACGCAAATTACAATAGATGGTTTTTCGGTTTCCTTCGCCATTACTAAATCTCCATATTTTAAATCTCAGTTAAGACTTTAAAACAAGCCCTGTAGCTACAGCATTCCTAGGCCCTTCCGTTGCTCTTATATTGCCCTGACCTGCAACCACACCATAGCGAGAAAGCTCGTCTGTTACAAGCTGGGGTATTTCAAAGTCCAGTGCAGAACCACCAACCAAAACAACGTAATCTATATCTCTAATATTGCCCGTCGGGGATACAGCCCTAAGAGCTCTAAGGGCGTTTACAACAAACACCTTTGTTTTGGCTTCTCGCCTAATTTTTTTTATTTTTTCCAAAGAAATATTAACAGGGATAGGAACAAAGCCCACAAGCTCCCCCGCATCTTTTCTTACTATTACTGTTCTTGCAAAAACATGAGGCGGTAGGGCTTCTTCAAAAAACTGCACTGTGCCGTCCTCGTGTCGCACATGAAAAACACTTTCTACCTTTGCAAGGGGAAATTTTTTAATATCTTCTGCTAAATCGGCACTTACCCCAAGCTCCGTTTGTATCAACAATGTTACCATGTTTCCAGCACCCGCCAAATGTACGGACGCAACGGATTTTTCTTTTCCGGTAAGTATAGATGCGTCTGTAGACCCTGCACCCATGTCTATAATCGCCACGGGAACATCTACACCGGGAGTGGTCAAAGCACCCAAAATAGCCATGTCTGCCTCAACACCACCTACACTCACATTTGTTTTTAGTTGCTCTTGTATTTTTTTTGCCAAGCTCTCCATTTGTAGCTTATCAGACTTTACCATGGCGGCAATACCCACAGCACTTTCCATAGAAAACTCGCCGGCCAATGCTCCAACAACTTTTTGGGGATTAAATGTATCTACCGCCAAAATATCTTGTATTTGTATCTCACTTGGTACTCTGTTAGTAAGCTCTGCCATAACCTGGCGTACTCGCTCCAGCATACCCCCTGCATTTGTACCCGGCTCGCCTTTTACATTTTCCAAAGGGCTTGCCTGTTCTATTGCTTTCATGATTTCGGCTGCACCTTTGTCTATACCGACATTAAAGTTTATGAGTGGGTTTTCACCTTGTATTTGAAGATGGCCCGCCGGTATTATACGCTCGGTTACATCCCCCTTCGGGGTTTTTATCACAACAGCCGACCGATTCCCGATAAGGGCTCTGGCTATCGGCACAATATATTTCGTTTCTTCCGGCGAAAGGTTAAATATAGAAGCGATACCGTAGGGGTTAGATAGTTGGCTTATTACCTCGCCCACAGCGGCTACCTCTACAGCTGCCTGCATATTAATAGGAACTTTTTCTACAAATGTTACTTCATCTACAATAGGAATTTTTGTGTTTAGCCTGTTATTTATTAAAACTCCATCGTCCTTTTGCACTATTGCGGCTTTTACAGAAAAACCGCGGTTTGTAGCTTGGTTAATAATATTTGCGGCTTCCTCAAAGTCAATTGATTTATCTATAATCACAATATAATCTTGAGAAGTGGTTGCACTCAAAACATCTTCCAAAGAAATAGTCACGCCGCTACCAATGCCAAGACCGCCGGGAGTGTTTGGGTTATGACCAATAATTGTAGACTCTGTAATAATTGTTTGGGTAATGGTTTCCATAGCAACATCGCCAATAACCGGTGCCGCTTCGTTTATTTTTATTTCCGAAACTTGGCTAAGCTCCAACCCCGCTTTGTCCAACGCCTTTTTTAAGGATTCAAACACACCGCTAATATTATCCTCTGTGCCTTTTAAACCGGTTGTGGCAACTATGCCGGACGACAAAAAAGTAGTTTGACTGTTTTCTATCCTCGCCAAGGCAGTTTCAGTGGTGGCGTTCCCAATATCTATACCAACAATTATTTTCGACATTTGTATAAATTCCTTTCATACGGCAATTCCGCTTGGTACTGTCCTTTTTAAATATTGCTAAGCGGAATTGCTTCTTCTCTATAAATTCCTTTCATGTGGCAATCCCGCTTAGTGCTGTCCTTTTAAAACATTACTAAGCGGAATAGCCATAATAACTAGGCTTTCTTTAATCTGCCTCTGCTTTCGTACACTTGAGCGGCTTCTTCTACCAACGAAGCTGTAATATTGGCGTTGTATTTTTCTCTCATTTCCCTTGCCATGTTTAGCAAATCCTGCTTTGTAGACTGGTAAGGTCTAAGGGCGATATACATTTCCAAAAGCCTTTCGTCCGGTATTTCTATAAGCTCTGCAGCACGCCTTAGATTAGATGCAAACTCGCTTCTGCCGCGGCTTTCCGCAACTTGAGCTTGCATTTCCAGCGTTTCCGGTCTTATACGAACATCTTGGGATGTAATATTGCCGGATATAACTCCATCAAGAGTAATTTCATTTATACTTTTCCCCGTAGGGGTTTTTAATACTTCCGGTCTTTTTTCGCCAAGGGGGTAGTCTGCGTGTGTGTAACCACCACCCAAAGAAGCAGACGACGTAGCAGGTTTTTTGCCCATCTGCTCCAATACCATATCTTTTATCATTTTTTCCAGTTGATCCACGTTTGCCCTCCTTATACTTAATTTAATTGAATTTGTATTGAATTTAATTAAATCAAATCAATTAAAAACTAACACCTAGCTCTACAGGCTGTTTGTTAGGGTCCACATATTCCGTTTCCTTTATATGCAACAACGCAGCAAGAGCTTGATATTTCGGTCTTGTCATTTGGTCGTTTTTGGTTGGTACAGGTTCCGGAGATTGACCTTTTGCATACTTTGCCGCATTTTTGGCAATAGCCCTATATGTTGGTAAATCTATGAGGGGGGCTTGAGGGAACAACTCTAAATTGCTAAGTTGCGGCAAGTCTTTTTGGTGTATAAGGAGTGTACCTTTGGATTGGATACCAATAGCAATACCCGAACCGCTCATTTTTGCGGCGGCGCTTGCCATTGCAGCCACGTCAGAAGAGTGGGAAATACGCACAACACGAGCCTTTAGCCCTTCCTCTTCTATACCGCTCAAAAGCTCCCGCAAAACATCTTTGTGGGGTAGCTTGCTGATTGTTTGGTTTTGACCTAAGCTAAAAGCGGGGCTAATAGCTATAAATACTTCGTCCGGCCCACCCGTGGTTGGTGTGCCAAGCTCTCTAAATTTTATATCAGAAGCTGCACTAACAGATCTCGATGGTGTGCTTGTAGCACTATTAGCACCACCTAGATTGTAGTTTTTTAAAACTTCGCTAATTATATCTCTAACCAGTTTTTCGTCAAACTGCATATTCTACCTCCTCATTAAACTTTTAAAAAGTTTAAACTAGCTCGTTAGCGTCTACAGCAGCCGGAATATTTTTAACTTGCTCCCATCTTTCTCCTTCTAAACGGTAGCCAGAACCGGGACCTTTGTAGTCGTTAACATCGTTCACAGCAGACACTATTTTAAAGTCGTTTGTTAAAAAAGAGGACGTGTGCAGATAGTCTCCGGATACCCTTTGTTTTAGCATGTTTAAAACATTGTTTGCTATGTCTTGGTAACCAGCTTTTGCGAGTCCCTTCACAATATCAATGCCCGTTATGCCTCTGTCCATCATCTGACCGGCAGCTTTCAAATCAGCTACCACATCTCTGTTGGGCATGTCTTTGCTACCATGTGCATATGTGGCTGCCTCTACCTCTTCGTCTGTTATTATAGACAGATTCAACTCTTTAAACAACGCTTGCAACGCTTTTGCGGCTTTGTTACGGAGAGCAACAACCTCTTCTTCAGAAACAGGTCTAAGACCGCCATCTACACGCAAATCACGTTGAATAACTAAAAAGTCGTCAAAGTCCTCTGCATCTACATTTGAACCCGCAAACATGTTGTCGTAGTTTGGCACACCACTAAATCCGGAACATATATAGTCGGTTCCAGGCAAAAACTGCATTAACAAACGAGCAGTACGACGCATATCGGAGTGAGAAAAAGTTTGATCGTTACCGGAAGCTACTTCCAAATCCAAGCAGGAAGCTATCAGGTTTTCAGCCAAAACAGCCCTTATTCCGCTCGGCACTGCACCGGGTACACCAATACAGCTTATGGAACCATTTTGTAAACCTTGCACCCCCGCACCTTTTGCAATAAACACGCAACGTGCTTCCAGGTACAACATAGACTTACCTTCGGCGTAACCCATAAGAACCTCTGAACCGGTACCGGATGTAAAACGCATTTTTAGACCGCGAGAAGCATAAGCGGAAGCCAAGAAAGCCTTAGACCAAGGGGTGTCATCACCGTCTATAAACACCGGTTCCGTACCATAGATAGAAACAGTTTCTGCATAGCTTGTGATGCCTCTTATACCAAGCTCCAGCTCTGTTGCTTCTTCTACAGCACACTGTGTCATAACACCGGGGCTACCCACTTGTGCACCAAGCAATATTGCAATGGCGTTAAACGGGGCATAACGTGCTATACCAACAGTAGTTTCCATTTCAGAAAAACCTCTGTATGAACCCTCGGCAGCATCTGCCGCTATCAAAACAGGGTTGTCTTTTACATTTGTAATATGACATTGTATAGAAGGAGTACGACGCGCACGCATTTTTTGCATTGCCATCATCATTTCTACAACATTTAATTTAGACATAACTTCGCAAATTTTAGCAGGGGTCATAGCTGTGGTAATAGCAACTATTTCTTCCCTGGAAACATTTACGTCGCACAACATTTTTGCGATTTTTATTGAACACATGTTGCAAACTTCTTCGGCACGACCAAGTTTTATAGCGTGATCCGCTATAAATGTGTCTATCATATCAAAATCTGCTCTTTGCTTGCCGTCCAGTTCAGTTACTTTTCCATTAACTACTTTAATGCTCGGTTTTGGGTCGGCGGGTCCGTCCATGGCTACCATACCCACTTCCGGCCACTCTTTAACAAAACCATCTTGGTTTACCATCCTTTGAGAAAGAACCTCAAATCTTTTTGACTTCATGAAACCCTCCTATTTTTAATGAGCTAAATATATGGTTTTGTAACGCTGTTAGCTTGCCCACCCAAAGCCTGAAGAAGAGACAACCCCGCTTCTCTGGCTGCTATTACAGACTGGCGAACGGCACCGGAGTCGCCGCTAATGGTTAAAATGTACTCGTTAGAGTTGCTCGTCCCCTTCCCGGGAGATGCAACGCCCAAAACGTCTACATTTGCGGCTTTTACAGCCACATCTGCCATAACCACACCAATTGCAGCAGGCGCACCCACAATAAGACCAAAGGATTTACCCAAAGGAGCTTTAAAGGCTTTTTCTAATGCCAGGCTTGCACGAGCTGTGTACTGAAATTCTAAATGACCGGCAGCGTTTGCGTAAACATCGCCCATCGTTCTGTCTAGCTCTTTTAGAGCAACTTCGATTGCACGGCGTGCGTCGGAAACATCTTCAGAGCCAACTATTATCAAACTTCCGTGACCTGCGCCACCTTGTGTATCCCTGGGAAGCTCTATAGATAAAACCTCTGTGTTTGTGGCTTTTACAGCTTCATCTATTGCCATTATTTGCGGACCGGCTCCTGTTCTTGCTCCAAGTATACCAATGGAGCGGTATTTTTTGTCGATTCCCATTGCGTCATGCAAGGCAGAATCTACGCTTGCAATAACCAAGCCGATTGTGTCGCCAACTGCTGTACCAACAAACTCTGTCATGGAAGAGCTGCGAAAGTTTGCTGTAGCAGGAGCAGAGCTTTTCGCTCCCTCTGTATTTACTTTTTTCATTACTTCGTCTAATATTTTGTTTATTATCTTGTCGTCCATATTACGCAGTTCCCCCTATTATCCTAAATTTTTTGGCAACATGCTTTCTACGTCTGTGTGAGGACGTGGAATCACATGGCAGGAAACAACAGAGCCAACTTTTGCTGCTGCAGCAGAACCTGCATCAACAGCGGCTTTTACGGCTCCCACATCACCTCTTACCATAACGGTAACAAGCCCGGAACCTATTTTTTCGTAACCTACCAAATTTACATTGGCAGCTTTTGTCATGGCATCGGCAGCTTCTATCGCGCTAACCAACCCTTTTGTTTCTACCATTCCCAATGCTTCTTGCATAATGTTTTCCTCCTAAAAAATAAGTTAGTTTAACCGCCCTTGCGGTGAAAAAAGGTTTAATTTGTGAATCACTATTTAAACCCCCATTGAACTATTGAACAAGTTATAGTCTTAAAACTGCTTCAATTATAACAGCAATTAGTACAAAATTACTGAAAAAATTTGCTATTTTTTCCAAAAAAAACCGACACAAAAAACAAGGATAGAACAAAAAAGTAAACAAAAAAGACAAAAAATTACAATTAAAATTCTACTGTATTTTTTTGTCTTTTTTGTCTTTTTGCGTTTTATTTGATTTTATTTGATTTTACAAAGGCTATAGCTAATTAATTAAAAATCCTATCAAACTGCCAGTGTCTATATATAATTAGTGCCTGCAATTCCTCTTCTCTAAATTCCAGCGACATTCTTCCGTCTATAGCAAGAGAGCGATCCTCCAATACAGACACAAACCGGGTACGCAAATAATTCACATGATCCCAAAAGGGAGAAAGCCCGGTAAACCCCAACAGCTCCAGTGTGTATGCCCCCAAAAAGTTTGAGCCTATTACCATGTCTTGGGGCATGGCAAGGGTTTCGCGGTTTTGTTGCAATGGGGTAATGGCGGCGGCTGCATGATTTTGCCATATCATAAAAGGAGCTTGATGCAGGCGTGTAATATTTTCAAATCTATCTATCGGATAGGTCTCCGGATGCAGTATATCGTAAATACCGATGTTAAGGGCGGGCAAATGGTCGCTAAAATATACCATAACCACCGGCTCTGGATGATACATAAAATATTGAAACAGCCGCCACAATTGCTCATCTTTGTCTATCACTCCGTGAAAGTAGTGGGTTAGCTGTAATATTTCATGATCAGAAAAATTAGCTTCTGTTGTGAAATTCACATAGTCCGGCGGCAAATGCTCATACAACCCCGCATACGGCCCATGGTTTTGTATGGTTATCGTAAAATTAAACAGAGGAACGCCGGGGTAATCTTCCAAATGCCTGTGCCAAATGTCTAATATTTTATCCATTGTAGCCCATTCTGATATATAAGGCCCCTTGAAATGATAGTATTCAAAATAGTCGATACTGTAAAAATGCTCGAAACCAAAAAAGCGGAAAACATTTTGTCTGTTGTAAAACCAACTAAACCCCGGGTGCATAGCAATTGAGCGATACCCCAAAGGCTCGAGCAAATGGGGAATAGCCTCAAAATAATTTGTAACCAACATATAAGAATAAGGCACCCCCCGCAAATCGCGAGTGTTAAAAGCCGTTAATGCATCAAACTCTGTATCCCCCGTACCCCCGCCCAGGTTTGGCACGACAATATTGCCGTGTATAACATCATCTCTTGCAATAATTTGTCGCCAATAATAATGGGGATCTCTAAAACCTTCAAAGTTGAACCGCTCATCCATAGCTATTTCAGAAAAAGCCTCACTCATTATCATTATAATGTGAGGTGTTGCCATATCCGTGACATCGGCGGACACAAAAACCGCCTTTATATCTTCTATGGGAGCTGGATCAAAATTGGCAGGAATGCTAATACGTTGGGTGTTATGAAAAAATATAAAACTGTACAAAAACCCGCGAGAGTTAAATGTGCTAATTTGATTAAACACATTTCCCGCTACCGGCAAAGATGCAATCAGGGATTCGCGGTGATACACAGTAGAGTTTATAAATAGAGTCCCCGAAACACAAATAATAACTAAACCAATCCTGTAATGGACATTGATTTTTTTTGTACGCACAACGCAGTAGCCGAGGATAATAGCAAAAATTGAGAGAAAAATAAAAAGCCCCAAAAGCACAAATTGATACACGGGAAAACTTGCAGCAACGCCGAGAAATTCTGCCCCCAAGGCAAAATCCCAAGGGAACAGAGGGTCGTTGCGCAGTACAATTTTAAAACGGTTTATTATGCTGAGCAAAATAACCACAAATCCAACAACCCCGGCGGCAAGGACAATGCTGTTGAACACAAAAAACAGCAACAACATTGTAAGCAAAATTGGCAAATAGTTTAGCAACAGCGTAAGGAAGTTGGATGTAATAAAATGATCCACAACCAGGGTAAACGCTATAGGCTGTATATAAAATTTAACCAAAGTTAAAAAAAGAGCGATAAAAGCAACAACACACAAGGACACATGCCAACTAAGGGTAATGCGGGGTTTTGTTATGAGTTTTATTATATGCAAAAATTTTTCTTTCATTATTTTTCTGTGAGCCTCCATAATTTCAGCTGTTGCGACACGAATCGATACTGTGGCTATTTATATTGAAAACAGCCTTTTGTTTTCAGCATAAATAGCCATCGTTAGGGGTACTAACTCTAAAATTCTGTTGCACTAATTTCATTTATCCACTCGCCAATATCTACAATAACTTGCTCGTACATATTTGCCCGTTGCCTCCCCTGAAAAAGCCCGTGCTGTGGAAGGTGCGGAGTAAAAAAGTGGTTTAGCCCTTGATACATTATAAACCGAGTATTATCATGATTATATAAAGCATACTTCCAGGCTTCAAAATCGTATACAGGAGAAATCTGAAGATCTTGATCCCCTTGGAGAATCAGCATAGGTATGTTCAGTTGCTCTAATACGGCTCTATTGTTAACTGTAGCTAAACTAAGTATATAGCTGAGGGGGAAGCCAAAATAATATAAATCTATACCGATATTGCCCATTAACTGCTCCATTACAGCAGGCACAAGAAAAAGAGGCAATGATGTTGCAAAATTTACTGCATCCACAACATGTTGCGGCGACACTTCATGTCCTTGCAAGCTAGCAATATAGGCTATCATGTACCGCTGGGTTATAATAATATCTTGAGCAGGGCGAGGGGAACCTGCCATTGATACTAACCCAACTATTTTTTCTGCATTTGTGTAGGCGATAGTTGGAGCAAGGATGCCCCCAAGGCTAAAGCCAATTATATAAATTTCACCAAGATACGGATTATTGTAGGCTTTTAATATTGCGTAGTCTACATCTTGTAATATTTCGTCTTGCAAAGTCATATTGCGAGGAATCGGAGGATGTTGGTAATAACGTTTGTTGTAACGTATCGTTGCAATGCCCTGCTTTGCAAGACCGTGAGCAAGATCCCTCAACATTACTATACCGCCATATGCCCCATCTTTGTTAACCTGACCGGTACCCCACACCAATATTGCTACAGGGGGGTTCTCTACATTATAAGGCATTGTGAGAGTACCCTGCAAATAATATGGCCCAATTGTAAGCGGTTGTTCCGTAAAGTAGTAATCGTTTGCCAACACATCTTTTCCGAAAAAAAGAATTATGGCGGTTATAACAAGAATTTTTTTCATGGTAGTTACTCCTATAGGGAATGTTAAAAAGTTGAGTTTTTATTTAACCGCAACAGCTAAGCTCGGGTCGGTACAACATTGTGAAATTATATCTATATCTGTAGCGGCTCCGTGTACAATAAATAATATACCGTTAGGAAGGCAAGCCGCCCAACCGCTAACCCCTTGCCACCCCATCAATATACACACTTGATCGGGGCAATCCGCAGATTCAAACGCTATCCTTCCATCTTGTATGGCAAATCGTACACCGGGATGCTCCGGTAATACAAATTCACGATCGTAACCTTCATCTAAATACGCTATGTAAACCAATTGTCCATGGATAGTTATCTCAGCAAATATACGAGAGCCTTCTTCCGGCTCCCCAATTGAAAAGTGCTGCCAAGCAAAAAAAGCAAAAGCTATCAGCAACACTCCCCCTATAAACAGTACATCTTTTTTATTTATTAGTTTTTTCATAAATCAACACGCCCCATCTGATTTTTAACCTACATTTTTTCTATTTCGGTCATGAGGGCTTCTATTAACATATCTTCCCGCACTTTGCGTAAGATTTGCCCTTTTTTTATAATTAGCCCCTCACCTTTGCCTGCGGCAATTGCTATATCGGCTTCTTTTGCCTCTCCGGGGCCGTTTACAACACAGCCCATTACTGCCACCCGTATGTTTTTATCAAGTTTTAAGCAAAGCTCTTCCACACGGTTAGCGATAGAGATAAGATCCACCTCGGTTCTGCCACATGTTGGACAAGACACAAACTCTACACCAAAGCGACGCAACCCCAGGGCTTTCAATATTTCCTTTGCTACATAAATTTCCTCTACAGGGTCGCCGGTAAGGCTAACCCTGATGGTAGAACCAATGCCTTGGGACAGCATAACCCCAATCCCCACACTAGACTTTATGCTGCCGCCCTTCACAGTGCCGGCTTCTGTGATCCCCAAATGAAGGGGATAATCACAAGATTGGGACATTAGCATGTTGGCATCTATTGTAAGCGGTATTGTGCTGGCTTTAAGGGAAATCGCTATATCATTGTATTCCATTTCTTCCAAAATTTTCACATGTCTTAATGCACTTTCTACCATAGCTTTAGGGGTAAGACCATATTTTTCAAGCAAGTCCTTTTCTAAAGAACCGCCGTTTACACCGATACGCATGGGGATGTTTTTTTTCTTTGCCATCTCCACCACAGCTTTGGTGCGATCTTTACCGCCTATATTTCCCGGGTTTATACGCAGCCCATTCACACCGTTTTCCATGGCAGTTAATGCCAAACGATAGTTAAAGTGGATATCTGCAACCAGGGGTATATGTATGCCGTTCACTATATCTTTTATGGCGGAAGCTGCATCCATATCCGGAACAGCAACCCGCACTATCTCGCAACCCGCGTCTGCAAGTGCATTTATTTGTGAGATAGTCGCCACGGCATCCCGTGTGTCTGTGTTAGTCATGGACTGTATTACAATGGGGTTATCCCCGCCTATTTTTACACCACCCACATTTACCACACGAGTTTTTGCTCTGTGTTTCATAATAATTTACTACTCCCTTCCCTATACAAAACCTTATATAAAACAAAAGACTGTACACCAAAACAAGCCTGGATTTCATGAGGGCATGTTTGATACAGCCTTTTCATATATCATTTTTTATTTATCCGGTAAACGGTCCTTTAGTAACATTTATCAGAGAACCATCAGCACCATCTATTACAATATGCATCAGTGCATTTGTTCCATCTATTTCAAAGACAAAAGCACTCCAAAACCACTGTTCCAAAAGATGACGGCTAAGAAAAATCATTTCTAACCTTAAAGCATCTAAAAACGCTGCTTCTTCAAGTGCGATGGCTCCTATGATTTTAGCGGCACTTTCTATATGTAAAGTGACTGAGGGCACGTATTCGTGTTCATTGCTAAGTAGGTGAGAGTTTGCAATCGCTAAAAAATGAGTGTTATCGACTACACTTATCACACTCTCATTAAGGATAAATTCAAACAGCGGAACTTGCTCAAATAGAGGAACATAAGTGGTTTCTCCGGTATAAAAGTCCACATTTACTTGCCCCAATATTTCTTGTTCGTCGTAAAAGTCTTTAAAAACAACAAACCACCTAGGATATCTGAAACTTGCCTCAACAACAACCTGTTCCGCCGACAATCCCCTTTCTTCATAGAGCCATGTCTCAGCGATTTGTATTGCATTATTCTTTCTGTTAGAAATTTCATCAAAAAAGTATTGTTCTTGTGCAGCAAAAACACCTGCCGTAAGCGTAGTAACAAACAAAAATACCAAAAATACAACTTTCATAAAAAACCTCCAAAAAAGCTATAATAGCTCCATCGCCCCTATGGTCGAAACACTTCGCCCATTATAGGACCCTCTCTATGGTAGGGATTGAAAATACTAAATGGTACTCCACACGGAGAAACCCCTGACCCCAAATATTTACCATGGGGAGAAGAAACGTGTTCGCCAGCATTTGACAGATCTAAAAGAGATACATCTACGGCAAAGGGTTCTACGGTGCGAGGTTCTACGACACGCTCTTCATATACTTGTAGAACTTGAAACCCAACAAAAATAAAACCTAAGACAAGTAAAACACTTACGATTTTTTTCATACTTACTCACCTCCATATTTTTATTTCGCAGGGGTAGAAGGACTTGAACCCTCACGGACGGTTTTGGAGACCGGAATGCTACCATTACATCATACCCCTAAAGCAACTTTAATACAATCCACAACCTTCAAAAACAGCTTTAAAAGCCAATTTCAAGGACGAAAATTGTAATATAGATATTTTTTTCATCGCTGTCAGCCTCTATAACAGAAATTTTCATATTTCACAGGGGTAGAAGGACTTGAACCCTCACGGACGGTTTTGGAGACCGGAATGCTACCATTACATCATACCCCTATATAGCCATTTTAAATCCAAACTAAAAAACTGACAGATTTTCAAGATACAGCCACCCAACTCAAAAACATCCCATTCCAAAGTTAAATGGGGCTACAAAATCCCAATCCGTTTTTTGAATATACATACAAGTTGGCCCGATTCCCCAAAACCCTTGCTAGCAGGAAATATATTAACCAACTCATAACCTGACTTGCCGTGTACATTTAAAGCGGTGTCAATTTCCGAAGAGTCTAGTTTTACAGAACCCCACTTGTTAGTAGTATTCAAGATAAACGTCTTGTACTCAAATTTTTCCACAACAAATTCTCCTTAACAAACCAAACACTTAAAGTTAATGTCCCGACAATTGTACCATAGTTTTTAGGCATATGTCAACATTTATTCCGAAAATTTTTTGGTTGGGGTGTAGCAAAAAAAGTTGATACGCTCCACTCGGACATTTTCAGCTTGTTTCGTTATTGAGCATACTGTATAATGAGGTTATCTTTCTGATCTATCTTTCCAATCCCAGGATTTTTTCAGATTTTTCTATTTTTTTCTAACATAAAGTATCACATAGAGTCACACATCGGGGGTGACATCGGGGGTGACATAGAGAGTTTCATAGTTCGCATTAGAAAAATATTTCGACAGCATTTCTGTAGCATTTCCACAGCATTTCTGTTTTAAATCAATCTCTTGATTTGCGAAAGTTACCTTCCCAGCCTATTCTTCCCCGGTTATTTTCGCTTCATCGGCAGTCAACAAATTACGTTGTGCCATCCGCTCGCGGGTTTCAACAAGTATTGTTTGTATTTTTTGTTCAAACTCGGCTTTCGGTGGCAAAGTTGTCCAATATTCCGCAACCATTATACCATCTTTATCCATCTCCAATAATTCTATCTTCTCACGGTGGTTGCCGCTTGCACACAAAATAATCCCAAAGGACTGTACAATCAAGGTAGGTTTTGCGCGAGGAAAAATAACATCGGATCAAGGAACATTTTACCCCTGCCTATGCCGTATTCAAATAGGCCATATATGAGGGCAGATACAGCACTAGCCATGTAACAAAAATGTAACATAAAAAGAGTTCCGAAATGACCCTGTTATTTTCCTATATATAGAGGGAGAAAACAACGGCTGAAAAAAATCATAAACAGCATCACAAAAAATGATTTTAATACAGTTCCGATTTGCCCCTGTTATTTCTCCTATATGTAGAGAGAGTATTCAAGCCCACATTGAGAGTATGCAACCTCACATATATGGGGTGAAAATAACCTCTGAACCGCAAATCCAATACTATGACTGGAGGGATTAAATGTCAAACACCAAACAAAACAACAACACCACAGCCAAGCAAACCATCTTGTACAGCCGTCTAAGCCGAGAGGACGAAAGAGCCAACGAATCACTATCAATCGAAAATCAAAAGGCTTTTCTCGAAGAATACGCCCGCCGCCACGGCTTTACCAATCTTGTGCATCTGACTGATGACGGTTGGAGCGGCACTCGATGGGATAGACCCGGCATGAGCAAACTACTTGATGAAGTGGACAAAGGTACGGTATCAACGGTGCTTTGTAAGGATATGTCAAGGGCTGGCAGGGATTTTTTAAGGGTGGAGTTACTAATGGAGAAATTCAGAGAAAATGGCGTGAGGTTTATCGCCATTACCGACAACGTAGATTCTGACAAGGGAATTGACGATTTCGCCCCATTTCGTAACATCATAAACGAATGGCAAGCACGAGATACAAGCCGTAAAATAAAAGCTATATTCGGAGCAAGAACCGCCAACGGCTACCATGTTTCGGGTGCTGTGCCTTATGGGTATCTACACGACCCACAAGACCGCCAAAAATGGATATTGGACGAAGTAGCCGCACCGATTGTAAAACGGTTATATCTTGGCATTATAGCAGGGAAAAGCCCTACACAGCTTGCAAATGAGCTATCAACCGAGGGTATATTAACACCGTCTGCCCATTGGAGCAGTATAGGAGCAGGTATGCCCGGCAAGCCAACATCAAACCCCACAAGATGGTCAGTAGGTGCTATTACAGGCATATTGTCCAAAGAGGAATACGTTGGTAACAAAATCCTTAATAAGACCACCAAAGAGAATTACAAGAGTAAGAAACGCAATCCCAACCCAGATGGTAGACTTGTATTCGAGGGGGCAATACCAGCCATAGTCACCGAGGAAGAATGGGAAGTTGTACAGCGTTTGCGTGAAACACGCCGCAGACCGCAGAAAGTCACAGGCGAACCCAATCCATTAACAGGCATACTCTATTGTTCAGATTGCGGACATAAAATGTATAACAAGCTAGGGAAAACAGGCAGGGAGAACAAGCCTCATGACGAGTATGTATGTTCAAGCTACCGCCACTCAACACGCAGCTGCACTTGCCACTATATCCGAGTTGAGGTAATCCAAGCGTTGATACTGGACACAATCAGACGAGTAAGCGAATACGCATTAACCAACGAAGCGGAGTTTATAGAACGTGTCCGCCAAGCATCCGTACTGCAACAAGAAACAGGAGTCAAGGAAAACAAGAAACGGCTAACCAAAGCCAAACGCCGCCGAGATGAAATAAGCGTACTCGTTAAAAAGCTGTATGAATCATATGCCCTTGAGAAAATCCCCGAAAATCATTTTACAGATTTACTCAAAGGATATGATGCAGAGCAGACCACACTCGACAGCGATATAGAGCGGCTACAGTCTGAAATAGACACATTCAACACCGACAGCGTGAGGGCAGACCGCTTTATGGAACTGGTGAAGAAACATACCGAGTTCAAGGAACTCACGCCAATACTCCTAAACGAGTTTATCGAAAAAGTTATAATCCACGAAGCTGACAAAAGCACTGGCAGACGTGTTCAGAAAGTGGATATTTACCTTAACTTTATCGGTAACTTTGAACTGCCCCATGAAGTAGTGGAAGAACTGCCGACAACACTATCAAGAGGACGAAAACCACGCCGCCTTATGACACCCGAAGAATTAGAGCATGAGCGTGAGATTGACCGCAGGGCTTATGCAAAAAAGAAAGCGGCACGATTAGCCAAAGAAGAAGCCGAACGTGCCAAGATTCTTGCGGGTACTTCTTTTGAATCACTCTCTGCAAAGAGTGTTTCGGAAGATACTCAAATAGCGGTATAGCCTAACCAAAAACAGCATCACACAGCACCGCAGTATTACAGCCGCCTTTGTCGCTCCAACGACTTAGGTGGTTTTGCTTTTCGTCAATTATACCACGCCCAACAGATATTTTTGCATAAATATTTTTCAGATTTTCAAAAAAAGACTTCCGAAAACCCCATCTGAAATTCCTAATAGTGAGGGGAGTAATCTTGCGTGTTAAGCGTGAGGTTACTCCTACTACAATTTTAAGGAGAGATTGAATGATAAGAGAAAACATCATCACAGAAACAAACCCAACCGCCACAGGTGACACAACGGTTACAGCAGTAGCAACCGCAACAGCTATAACCGCCGCACAAAGCTATTTCAGCCGTAAAATTGGCAATACGACATTTGTTGTTTCTGTAGCCTTTAGCGGCAAAAGCAACGAGAGTATAGAAGATAAGATTTTAAGGCTTGTAGCAAGCGACTATTTACAAACAGACGGTCAACAAGGGGAGGTTCAACAATGCGGATAAATGACATTTTACAACGACTCAAAGGCGTTAAGGGCAACGGCAACCAACACACCGCCCTCTGCCCTGCCCATGAGGATAAAACCCCAAGTCTTGCCATCAGCGAGAAAGAGGGTAAAATCCTGTTACATTGCCATGCAGGGTGTTCTAAAGAGAGCATTGTAGCGGCTATGGGGCTTGAAATGAAAGACTTATTTATAGAAGAAAGCCCAACGCCAAACAATAACGACAACGGCAAGCCCAAGCGTGAAATAGCCGCCGTCTATGACTACAAGGACATGGACGGAAATATCGTCCACAGCACTATTCGCTACAATCCCAAAAGTTTCAGCCAACGCCGACCCGACCCCGACAAGCCCGGTGGATATATTTATAAAGATGTGTTCAAGGGCATAACGCCGATATTATACAATCTGCAAGCCGTATCAAAGGCAATCGAAGAACACCGCCCCATTATTATTGTCGAGGGTGAAAAAGACTGTGAAGCCCTTGCAAAATTAGACTTCACAGCCACTACTTGCCCTATGGGAACAGGGAAATGGCGTAAAGAATACTCCGATATGCTAACAGGCGTAGTCAGTGTTTATATTATCGCAGACAATGACGAAACAGGCAAAAACCACGCTAAAGCTGTTGCAAAATCCCTTGTGGGCAAGGCAGATGATATATATTTGATTGACCTTGCCACGGCACATAAGGCACAGTCTGAAAATACTGACACGCCACAAACCGAACTACCGCAGGGCTACGACATATCGGATTTAATAGAAGCCACGCCACAGGAGCAACGAAAAGCCGCAGTATCACTCTTGATAGCCAACGCTACGGAATACAAAGGCGAAAGACAGTCTAAAGGCGAAAACGGCGGCAAAATAAGCGGCGGCGGCAAGCCAACCAAAGCCGATATGCTCATGATTCTTGTAGAAGAAAGCGGAGCATCATTTTTCCATAGTGATGTGAAAGACTTATATTCCGCTATGAAAGTAAACAATCACACCGAGATAATGTCAATCGGCAGCAGAGCCTTTGAATTATGGCTAATCGGATTATTCTACAATGCCTACGGACAGCCCATCAGCAATGACGCTATTAAACAAGTTTTGGGAGCGTGTTCCGCAAAGGCTATGTATGACAATCCAAACCCTGTTGCCTTGTCCGTTCGTGTGGCAGAGCGTGACGGAGAGTTTTGGTATGACCTCACCAATAGCGAATGGCAAGCCGTTAAAATCACAAAATCCGGGTGGAACATTGAGAACGAGCCGCCTATTATGTTTAACCGCTTCCGTCACCAGTCACCGCAGACCATACCGACAGGCAACGGCAATATCAATAAAATCTTAAACTACGTCAATCTCAAAGACAACAAAACTCTGTTTCTGTGTTGGCTTGTAAGCTGTTTTGTGCCGAACATTCCGCACTCCGCAATCATTCTCCACAGCGAAAAGGGAGCGGCCAAAAGCACCGCATCAGAATTATTAAAGAACCTTATCGACCCATCATCATTGGAAACATTAACTCTGCAAAGCAATCAACGGACATTGGCTGTAAATCTAATGAGTCACTGGCTACTGCCTTTCGATAATGTCAGCTTTATCAGTGATGAAGTAAGCGACACACTATGCAGGGCGATTACAGGCGGGGGAATACAGCAACGCAAGCTGAACACAAATTCGGAAGATGTGATATTCACTTTTCAGAGGTGCATTGCAATCAACGGTATTCAGAATGTAGCCAAAAGAGCAGACTTGCTCGACCGTTCGATTCTGATTGAACTCTTGCGTATCAAAGACAAAGAACGCAAGGAATTAACAGAAATAATGGCGAACTTTGAAGCCGACAGAGCGGAGATATTAGGCGGCATTTTCGATACTCTATCAAAAGCAATGGCGATATATCCGACTGTAAAGCTATGCAATCTCCCACGAATGGCAGACTTCGCGCGTTGGGGTTATGCCATCGGTGAAGCATTGGGCGAGGGATTAGGGCAAATATTCCTTTACGAATACGCCGCTAACAGGCAAATCCAAAACGAAGAAGCAATAGCCAACGACCCTGTAGCCACGCTGATTGTTGAGTTTATGCGTGATAAAGAATATTGGTCTGGTAAATGCTCCGAACTTTACAACAAACTGCTATCAATAGCTTTCGACCACGGCATAAGCACAAGCGATAAGTATTACCCCAAAAATGCAATCGTGCTTGCCAAGAAGTTTAACGACATCAAAAGTAATCTCGAATCAATTGGGCTATATATCACCAAGATTATGCCACGCAAGCCAGACGGACAACGCTATTCCATAAAACACTCAAAATCATCTACATTATCTACACATCTACATTCGCACCCGCCCAAAGCCTGTAATAATCAGAGTTTGGCGAATGTAGATGATTATGTAAATGATGTAGATGGCAGTGTAGATGCAGATTCATCTACATTAAATACACCATCATCTACATTCGATAAAGCCCGTAATTATGCGGTTTGTGTAGATGATGTAGATGATGTAGATAAATTTGCGACTTCCGAGGAATGGTTCACAGAAATATCAAATGTTACCGATACCGACAGCGATATACCGCCGGAGTTTTTGAAACCCACGCCATTATCAGCACCACAGCAAGAGCAGTTGAAAATATGACCCGCCATAAATCGCAATTCTTTAACTCTAACAAGTTGAGAATTGCGGTTTTGTTTTTCTCAAAGTTGCCACAACAAAACAATAGAGGGTATTACATTTCAGTATACCCTTTTCCGATAAGGTAACTTTTTATTACCTCATCACAAAAAAATAAAATCACAGGGAGGAATCAAAACATGGACACCAACAAAAAAATGAAAGCTGAAAAACTGCAATCCAAGTTAGACAAACTCTTGCATACCAAAGAAAAAAGGCAACAGGCTTTTGATAAAGCCAAGCAAGAACTAACTACCATTTCAAAAGAGGTGGACAGCATAAAATTCAAGCTGTTTGAAATTCTGCAAAGCGGTTCTGATGATGTTGCTTTTTCAAGTTGGGCGAAACGAAAGATTGACGAAAGCGGAAAATCTGAAAAAGAAGAAAACGCCGTTTCCGCAAAATCAGAAATTACAAAATCAGCGAAAACAGAAAACGGCACTTCCGCAAAAAACCAAAACGCCACTTCCCCCAACCACGCAAAACCAACACCGCAAAATCATCAATCGCAAACGGCACAAAATCAACAGCCACACACAGGGCAAAGCAATCAAGCCAATGCGCAACAGAACAATCAACTGCCCACACAGCAAAACACAAATTAGCGGCAATAGCCGCAATCGACAACCGCAAACCGCACATACCCCTCAAAACCTGCACTCACGCCGAGCCGCAGGTTTTGTTACTTTTTTCAAAAGTAACCCCTTATCACCTTTGACATGCCCCTACCGCTTACGCTGGGCATATCAAAGGTGAAGGGGGCCTGCCGGCGGCTAAAACCAAAACCCAAAACCAAAGGAGGTTGCCACCCATGACCAAAAGACGAATATCCCACGCAAAAGGCAAAGGCTCAATCAACCACAACAACCGCATCCACATCTATAAAAATGTTGACCCAAGCAGAACTAAGGACAACATTTACTACATCAGAGAAAGTTTAGATGTTGCATATCAAAAATGCTTCGGTGAAGCCTTATCCAATTATAACACAAAACAGAAACGAGCGGACAGGAAAATTGAAGATTATTTCAAACATCTTTTCGGCAACGCTCGTAAAGATGTTGTTGCCACTTCCACGAATAAGGAAAACTCATTTTATGAAATTGTAGTTGGTGTCGGCGATAAAAATACTTGTGCTGTTGGTACACCCGATGGAATAACCGCCGCCAAGATTTTAGATGAATACGCAAGAGGATTTTCAGAGCGTAACCCCAACTTCTATGTATTTAACTCTGTACTGCACCTTGATGAACAAACGCCACATTTGCATATTGATTATGTGCCTGTCGCCCACGGTTATAAGTCCAGTTTGGAAACACGTAATAGTCAATCTGTGGCTTTACAGCAGATGGGATTTGGTAAGGCAAAGGATTCTATCAACTCATGGCGTATACAGGAGCGGCAGATAATCCGTGAACTTTGCCGAAAATATGGTCTTGATATAGCAGAAGAAACCAAAGGCAGGGGCAAGACTTTTACACCAGATGAATACAAAGCCCTGCGATATGAAGCAAAGGAAGAATTGAAAGCCGACCCCGATATGATTGATGAAATCAAGGGCGAGTTAAGGGCAGATGTTGAGGACGATTGGCTGTCCAATAATCAGCATTTGGTTGATGCAGTTGCTATAATTGAAAAAGAAGTGACTGAATTGGAAGATGCTAAGACCACACTACAGGACACCAAAACCAAGCTACAGGCTGATATTAGGGCAGAAAAAAAGAACTTCAACGATATGCAGACGAAGTTTCAACCACGCAAAGACGATTTAGACAGAGTAAGCAAAATCAGCCGTGAAGCCAAACCCAACTTTACAGGCGGCAAAGTTACCCTGCTCAAAGACGATTGGGATTTTCTTATCAACCTTGCCAAACAACACGCTAAAATCAGCGATACCACTCTTGCCGCATTGGAGAGCCGTGCCGAGGACACTGCAATGTTACAACGCTGTCAAAGTCTGTATCTTGCTGTAGCTTCCGAAGTTGCTGCTTTAGGGTGGAGCGACAAGGATAAAATCAAGCACAGGGTACAGGATGTGCTTAGAGATATTGTAGATACAAGGGTTGTGGCATGGCTTGTAGACGATATGAAAGACCGCAAGCCGTCAGACTTGGAGGAAATTCTGCAAATCAGACAGGCTAAGATTGACAAGAAAATTAATTTTGCAAGGAAACAGAGGGAGTATAATCAGCCTAACCCTGCACCGCAAAAGGCTAAGAAGAAGTCGTACAGCCATGAGAGGGATTAGCAAACGGCACATCTCACGCAACGCATGAGCGAATATTCGTTCTTGCAGAAATGGCGGCATTTATACTATAATAATGGCACAGGGTATTTCGATTATCTACCCTGTGCCGCCGTCATGCGTCTGGACAGTAGCATTTATATTATCAGCAAAGGAGAATACACAATGCAGCCAAAAGAAATTCTACTCATGCTTACTGACCAGTGGGCAGATTGGGAAGCCGCATATGCAACCGCAAGCCTTAACGCTTTTTTCGGATATTCCGTTAAAACTATTGCGGCTGACAAAGAACCCAAGGTGTCAATGGGCGGCTTGCAAGCCAATATTGACTACACAATTAGCGAGTACAGCAATCTTGCAAACGTCGCTATGTTAATTTTGCCGGGTGGCGCAAACTGGCAAGAAGCAGCGCATAATGAAATTGCCTCCTTTGTGAAAAAGGTATTAGGTTTTCAAATACCGGTTGCCGCAATATGTGGTGCCACAATCTTCCTTGGCAGGCACGGTTTGCTTGACAATGTAAAGCACACTGGTGATGAATTGGAGCTTTTCCAAGAGCATGACGATTACAGGGGGCAGGTTAATTACTTGCAAGCGCAAGTGGTTTTGGATGGTGGGATAATAACTGCAAACGAAACCGCCGCAGTAGAGTTTGCCCATGCTATCTTTGGAGTGCTTAAAGTGGATTCGGCAGAAGAACTTGATGGCTGGCGAGAGCATTTCAAAAGTGGAGCAGTTAGAGTATAAGCATTTGCAGATAGTAAGGCGAAAAGTTCGTTTGGCGTACAAACTTTATATTAGGCGGTGTACTATTACATGGTGGTTAATGAATTAAAAACTCTTGCAGAAAACAAAGGAGACAAGCTAACCGCTGTTTCCGTCCAGCGTATAAAAACGCTGCAAAAGGACTTGCAGAAATTTCAAGAAGAAACGGAACTAAACGGTTTTCAGCAGTATATTGTAAATAAGCTGTACCGTTTTCAAATGATTCCCGAACAAATGAAATTGATTATAGTTGTCGCCGTATCACGCCCCGCTTATGCAAAGGTTAAATTTATCGCTGACGGAAAGGAATACAATGTTTTTTCAACCGTTGCCGCAAATACGGACAGAGCGGAGAGGTATATGAGGGCTGTGATGAAAAAAGAAGGATATAGAATAGACAAAGAATCTCGCTTGCCGCTGAAACGAATAGCCGTTCAAAGCGGCTTGGCGGAATATGGCAGGAACAACATAGCCTATGTCGAAGGTATGGGTAGCTGTTTTGCGTTAATGGCTTTTTCAACGGAAATGCCTTGCGAAAATGACACATGGCGTGAGCCTGTCATATCAAGCAAATGTGATGCTTGCAGTATTTGCATTAAAAACTGTCCGACAAACGCCATAAACGAAAGCAGATTCCTTATCGACAATGAAAAATGCCTATCCGCAATAAATGAAAATACCGACGATTTCCCGGTATGGCTGCCGACCAATGTACATCATACCCCCTATGATTGCTTGATGTGCCAAGCCGGTTGCCCCATGAACGAAAACCAAGAAGTTATAGAAGTGTCCTTTACCCAAGAAGAAACGAAAAGAATACTGGAAGGCGCACCATATAAAAATACTGCTAAGGAGTTGAAAAAGAAAATAGACATGCTCGGACTTGACTGGTGGTCATCAATCCCTCGTAATCTGCAAGTTCTATTCGATGCAATGGACAATGGGCATATTCCAAAACTATAAAAAATGCAGGTATTTATGGAACTTATTGACGCTAAAACAATAGTAACCAATGGCGGCCCGGGTAGTGACTACTTGCAAGCGGAGTATGCCATGAACATTTATCGCGGCTGTAGTCATGGGTGCGTTTATTGTTACGCCCGAAGCAGCTACTACGAAAAAACCGACAACTTCGACAATGTTCGAGCAAAAAAGAACGCATTGCAAATAATCCGCAATGACCTCCGCAGGAAAGCAAAGTCGGGTGTTGTACTTACAGGCGGTGTTTCAGACCCATACAACCCGAATGAAGCCGAGCATAAACTTACGAGAAACGCATTGGAATTAATCAACGCATTCGGTTTTGGCATATGTATCATCACAAAAAGCAGCTTGGTTGCAAGAGATACAGATATATTACAGGATATAAAGTCACACTCCCCTGCAAGTATAAATTTTTCGATATCGTGTGCGCATGATGAAACTTGCCTAAAAATCGAACCACATGTATCATCTGCTTCTGACAGATTCAGAGCAGTTGAACATTTTGCAAACAACAATATCATAGTCGGTATCCTAATAGACCCGGTGATTCCGTATATCACGGACAATCCCGAAAATGTGCGAGAACTTGTGAAAATGGCAAAGTATCATGGGGCAAAATATGCTTATATTTCAACGCTTGTCACAATGGCTGATGTGCAGCGTAATTATTTTTATCAAGAAGCCGAAAAGCATTATCCCGAAATAGCAGCACAATACAGACAGAGATATAAAAGTTATTACCGCTGCCGTTCTCCACACAGCAAAAAACTATGGGATGTATTTACGCAAACATGTGAAGCTGAAAAACTCATGTATGATATGAGAGCGGTAAACCAAATGATTAGGCATGGATATGGCAATTTGACATTGTTTGATGTGCTTATATGACACAGTGTAAGCATTAAACAAACAGCCATACCCAAAACCCATACAGCGTAATTATCAAGATTTTCAACGGTAAAACCCATAAGGCAAGGCAGCAATGAAGCCTTATCTTATGGGTTTTTCCTGTCCAAAAAAGTTCCTCTTGACAAAAATCCAAATGGGTTCATTTTCGGATTCTTGCCGTTCGTAACGGTTCAGCCATTTTAAGTACAGCTTCATTTGCGCACTATGAGCAACCTCAAATTCGCCCAACTTCAATTCCACCGCAACCAACCGTCTCAAATATCGGTTATACATTAGCAAGTTTAACTTGAAATCACTTCCATCAATTATCATTCGTTTTTGCCGTTCGACAAATGTAAAACCTTTACCAAACTCCATAATAAATTTTTCCAATTCACGCAAAATGGCTTCTTCTATGTCGGCTTCAAGATATTCATCTTTTATGCCAAGCACATCGAAAAGATAGGGGTCTTTGAAAGTTCCGAGCGGAATTTTAGAATCGACAGATAATTGCGTGTTGGCAATTTCTTTTCGTTCGTATACTTTGCGTTTAATCATTTCACGTAAAGCTCTTTTCCCAATAAGCCCACGAGCAGCTTCGTTCAAATAAAATAATTTAGCTTCCACTGTTTTCAACGGCAAAACTTCAACAATATGTGACCAACTCAATTGTGTCGCCACTGGCGACACAATTTCAAAATCAGGGAATTGCTCCGCAAACTGCACCATGCGGCGTAAATTTCGTCCTTCAAAAGTTCGACCGTATCGTTCTGTTAATTGTGTAGCAACTTGCGACACAATCTTTTTGCCATAATCGGCACGTTTGTTTTCCAATATGTCGTGGTTAATACGTCGTCCAATTTGCCAAAATAGCAAAACCGTTGTACCACTGGCATGGGCATAAATTTTACGGCGATTTTCTTCAATCATTGCAGATATTTCGCAAAAAAGTAAATGCCCATTGTTTTCGGCAAGTACGCCGTTAGTATTTGCCATGTTCACATCTCACCTTCACTTTTCAGAAATTCTAAAATCTCCTTTTTTTCAATTTCTTCCAAAAGTTTCTTACGTTCTTCTGTAAAATCGCCATTTCCGTTTTCAAAAAGGCGAATAAAATGAACCATTCCAACAGGGCCTAACTTTGCAGACAATGCTGCTAGCCCCTCCCTTTTTATTGTTTCAATGTTCTTCAGTTCCATCGCACTTATCATCATAACACCTCCATAATAAATTCCAAAGGATTAACTACCTTAAATGAAATTCCAACACGCCTCGCTACATTTATAAGTGCTTTATCAGTGGTAAGCATATAGTCTATCTGATATTGTTGGCAATAAGCTATGTGTAAAGCGTCCATATATCCAATACCGTGCATTTCATAAGCACTGGCAACAATCTCTATTTCGTCGCAAAATTTTAATGTTTCACTTTTTATAGATTCATAAAAGGCTGTTACATTCATCTTTTTGCTCATGTCTTTGATTTTATTCAACTCAAAATCAATCATGCGACTAGAGAATAGTTCAAAATCTCCTGCACCAATTATACCATAAATCATTAAAATAGCTTCTGATTCAAGTCGCACTTTGTCATTTCTTAAATCATCGAAAGGCCGATTATAACAGCAAGCATCAAAATAAATTTTATGCACTTTGCCCATATATAGTATTACCTCAATCTATAGTTGTTTAACTTTAAACCGGAACATTTTTAGGCTAAACAACCACCTAAGGCATTCAACCTAAAAACCGTTTACCGATTTTTAAGTTGAATCCTGTTCAAAATCTCGCTTCCGCTAGGTTTTCGAGCTTACCCAAACTTTTCTGTTAAATAGTCAACATAATGTTGTGCGTCCAAATCTTTCCCTGTGGCGTTTTTCACTATTTCTTTTTGTGTATATATCTGCCCGTGCCTATGTATATTTTTCGTTAGCCAGCCTGTTATCGGGGCAAAATCGCCTTTTTCTACAAGTTCATACACCTTCATCTCTTTTTCCATGCAATACATTAGCTGGGACGACAAAGCACTGCCAAGGGAGTATGAAGGGAAATAGCCCATTAGCCCCTCGCACCAGTGTACATCTTGCAATATACCTTTTGCGTTGTTAGGTGGGGTAAGTCCCAGGTATTCCTCTGTTTTTTCGTTCCAAAGCCCGGGCAGCTTGTTTACATCCACATTTTCGTTAAATAGCATACGCTCCATTTCGTAGCGTAGCATTATATGCAAGCTATACGTTAGCTCGTCTGCCTCTACCCTTATCAGAGATGGTGCAGCCACATTCACAGCTCTGTAAAACATATCCGGTGTAACATGTGAAAAGCTAGACGGCAAATAGGTTTTTAGCTCATCTGTAATATAGTTCCAAAACGGACGGCTACGCCCTATTATATTTTCGTAAAAACGTGACTGACTCTCGTGTACTCCCATAGAAACACCGCTGTCTAAAATGGTGTTAGCTATAGAGTCGTCTTTGTTTTGTTCGTAAATTGCATGGCCGCACTCGTGAAGAATAGAAAAAAACGACGACAAAAAGTCATCTTCAACATAACGTGTCGTTATACGAATATCGCTTTTGTCTGTTCCGCCGCAAAACGGGTGTGCACTTTCTCTAATCATGCCACAGTTCAGGTCATAACCTATTTTTTTAGCTATAAACTCGCTGATTTTGCGTTGAGCATCTATCGGCACGGGCAAGGATCTAAAAGAAAGGTCTGTGTCTTTTTCTCTGCTTTGCACAGTTTTTAGCAGTGGTACAATTGCACCTCGTATTTTTGTAAAAAACTTGTCGCAATCATCCATCGTCAAGCCATCTTCATAGTCGTCCAACAATTGGTTATAAGGGTGCATATCACTACCCCTAAACTCTATCATTTCTTTTTGAAGCTCCACTATTTGTTTAAGATACGGAGCAAAAGTTGGATAGTCATTATCTTTCCTTGCTTGCTCCCACACAACATGGGATTTGGATCTTAACTCGCTAAAAGCCCGAACTTTTTCGGCAGGAACTTTTACATTATTGTCATAACTTTTTTTGCAAATGCGGTACATGGCTGCTGTTTCCTTGTCTAGCTTTTCACCTGCCAAAGCATCCAAAAAACCTGCCATTTCTTTGCCTGTGCCTAATTTAAAAAGTTCTTCACTTAAATAGCCAATACGCTCGGCTCTAGCGGCAGCCCCGCCTATGGGTGCGCCGGTGTGAGCGTCAAAACTTAAAATAGATAAAGCACCACCCACGTTGTTCATTTTTTTTAAATGCGCTTTAAAATTTTGTACTGTGTCCATAATAATACCCCCTTCACATAAAATAAATTCTAATAAATTTCAATAAATTCTTTATAGAAAACTTCCAGCTGTTAGGTCATGTCATAGATAAGTTGAAGCACTAAAACCTAACCCGATAAAACCCTCGAAAATGGGGTCAAGGGGCTAGTCCCTTGCGGGGTGTGGGGCAGAGCCCCACGGTTTTATGACACGCCCAGCTATTAAGACCAAAAACCAAAAAGATACATCGCAACCGCAGAAACGGTCATAATACCACCCACTAATGCTTCGTAGGGGATAACTTTTAGGCGTTCGTTAAAAGAGCAGTGCATACTCTGTTGTGTTGCCAAAAATATATTGCCGTGTGGCATAACATCGATAAAACCGCCCCCGGCGTGTAACATTACAGCACCCGCGATGGGGGGAACACCGGCAGCCATTACATAGTGTGCAAAACTTTCGCCACCAATAATAACACCGGCGGCATTTGAACCAGTGGCAGCAGAAAATATTGTGCTAGAAACAGGAGCCAAAAACGCAGGCCCCAAACCAATAGTGCCAAGAGTGCTTGCTATCATGGCAGGAAAAACCGAAACAGTAATAAGACCACCGATAGCACCGGCACCAAACAGCATAAGAACAACGGGAGCCATTCGCAAAACGCCGTCTGTTGCAATTTTTGCGGCTTGTTTGCCCTTGCCCATAACAATTATGCCAATTATAGCGGCCAACGGCAACACATAAAAGGGATCCATAGGCAAGTTTTGGGAGTTAATAGCCGCTATTCCCAAAATATCACCAATTGGGTTAAGCATAAGCAACCCGGCAGAAAGAACGGGTGCTACTATAGCTTTTTTAAAGGATGGTAAGCTGTCTAAATTTGCATCGGACATATCAGCTTGTGTAACTTTAAAATGCTTTTCTCTTACAAATCTGCATATAAACATAGTTGCAACAAGAGCTACCAAAGCAGGCAAAAAACCATTCATCATAACTACGCTAAGGGGTTGTTCAAAATTTTCTGCTGCAGCCAAGGTGTTTGGGTTAGGCGATATCATGTTGCCAGCCTTGCCACCGCCGCTAAGGGCAAGTATTGCCGCAAACTTGCTTATATTTGCCTTGTATGCAACAGACAGAGCGATGGGTGAAAGAACAAGCAAAGCCACGGGTATAAAAACCCCTACCCCAACAACTATCATAGATGCAAGGGCAATGGCCAACATAGCACGCTTTTCCCCTAGCCCCTTTACTACACCGCGAGCTATAGTTTCCGCAGCCCCTGTTTCTACAAGAGCCCCAACAAGCACACCACCGGCAATAATACGTATATTAATGCCGACAACTTGCCTGCTGCCCATAACAACAATGTCTATCAACTGCGGGAGATTGGCACCTCCCACAAGGGAACCGACAATAACCCCGCCAAACATAGATAAAACGGGGTTCAATTTTTTGATTATTAGAAAAATCGAAAGTGCAAGAGCAACTATAACACCAAAAATATTTATGCTGATGTATGTAACATCAACACCAAACATAATAACCGGTTCCATATTTTCCTTTCATTAAAACAACGATAAAACAATGATTTCAACATAACACCGCCTCGAAACAAAACCGAAATGCACTATACTCCTCTGACATTTCGGTTTATGCTTGGGACGGATTTTAAACGGAACTGCTATATCTTATAAAGAGTTAGCAGAGCCGAGAACGTCTTTAATTTTACCTTCTACAACTTGCTGAATATATTCTCTGGCTGCACCCATATAACCTCTCGGGTCAAAAGCTGATGGGTTTTCGGCAAGATGCTTGCGGATATACGCAGTCATTGCCAAACGCAGATCTGTGTCCATATTTATTTTACAAACAGCCATGGAGGCAGCTTTGCGTAGCATTTCTGTTGGGATACCCTTTGCTCCGTCCAGCTTTCCGCCATATTTATTGCATACCTCTACAGAATGAGGGTCAACAGCAGATGCCCCATGCAATACTATAGGGAAGTTTTTAAGACCGGCGGCTTCTAATTTTTTGGTGATAGTTTCCAGTCTGTCAAAATCTAGCTTAGCTTCACCTTTAAACTTGTAGGCACCGTGGCTTGTGCCAATAGCTATAGCAAGAGAGTCAATGCCCGTGCGTTGTACAAAGTCTACTGCTTGGTCCGGGTCGGTATAAGTAGCGTGTTCAGCGGCAACATTAACGTCATCCTCTACCCCGGCAAGAACACCAAGCTCTGCCTCTATAGAAACACCGTTGGCATGAGCATAGTCCACCGCTTCTTTTGTTTTCTTTACATTTTCCTCGTATCCGTAGTGGCTACCGTCAAACATTACAGATTTAAATCCATAACCAATACAGGCTTTTACGATTTCAAAGTCTGCACCGTGATCCAAGTGTACAGCAATATCTATCCCTGTTTCTTCTACAGCTGCTTTTACCATTCCCATAAGGAACTGTGGGCCGGCGTATTTTAATGCACTGCTCGAAACACCCATGATAAGGGCAGAGTTTTGTGCCTTGCCAGCTCTAGCAATAGCCTGTACCACTTCCAAGTTGCCGATGTTGAATTGCCCAATTGCGTACTTGCCTTCAAATGCCTTTGCAAACATTTCTTTCGTTGAAACTAATGCCATAATAAACCTCCAAATAATATTATTTAAGTTTGTAGTTGCCTAAAAAACTACATGCGTCAATACATGTAGTTTTTGTGTTATCGTATAGATTTACGCAACCTTAGAATTTGGTTTTGGGTAAAAGAAATAAGGTATTACACAAAACACAATCAAGGCTATATTAGTCCATGAAATTATTTGAACCGAAGGTGTAGAAACAGCGGGTTGCAGATTATTGAGCATTTGGTATATACCTGCACCAAAAGAGAATGTGAAAACAGCTATTAGGAACAAGCATACGGTAAAGAGTTCTTTTTTGCTTTTAGTCTTAATATACTCAACAAAATGTATACCTACAAACATCGCACTTCCTGTCGCCATAGAGGTGTTGATATCCAAATGGTACAGTTTTCGGAAAAATCTTAGTGTTGCACCAGCCGAAAAACCGAGTAGCAAAAGGGAAATGGCAGGCGGAATGTTGTATTGAAACAAAATTGGGTATGCAACTATTGGAGCCGCAAAAAGTGTCCAGTCGTAGTAGAACTGGATACGCTTGTTCTCTTTGAAAATGTCTTTTGTAGACCAACCGATTGCAGAACCGGCAGCAAAACCAAGAAACAAGGCTACCCTTTGTATAAAAGGAATCCATGCTTCAAAACCTTCTACGTCTACGTAGCCGTAACCGAATTGATAGATTTGCTGACCCATAATCGCTTGAGTAAAGTCTATTCCGAGCCATACTATATTACCGGACTGTGCTGTTATCATTGCTGTTACGTCGATTGTGTTCAAAGCAAGTGCGTTTATATAACCCATTATGAAAATTGTGGCAAGGGTAAGAAAAGCGACCTTGCGGGTGGCATTTTTATCTGTTTCAGGAGCTATAATCATATTTTTTTAAACCCTCCAACAAAAAAATGTGTAAATGTGTTACAATCATTTATGAATTAAACAAAAAAATAAAACTTGGGGGCGTGTTGTATATAGCAATTTTACTTGATTATAAAAATTGCTACAATCAGTCACGCCCCACGGAAGCGAAAAGGATTGTAAAATTTACAAATCCGATCTTGTTTTTACAAGAAAACAACCTCTCCTGTAGCTATGTTGTATTCTGCGCCCAAAACTGTGGCGTTAACTTCTTTAATAACCGGGTTGTTTTTCAAGATTTCAACTTGAGATTTAACGTGTACAGCAACCGCTTCTTCTTTTGTTGGGCAGCTGCCTATGTTTTTGCGAATGTCGTCAAGTACGGCTTGCAAGTTGTCGGAAAGCCCTGTAGCTTTGCTGTGTGAGGTGAAAACGGCGCCACACATGCTGTGTCCAACAACAACTACAAGAGGTGCACCCAAGTGCTTTGTTGCAAACTCTATAGATCCTAGAGCTTCTTTGCATGCACAGTTTCCGGCGTTCCTTACTACGAAGATGTCGCCTATTTTTTGGTCAAAGTAAATTTCAGGGGAAACACGAGAGTCTGCACAAGTAAGAATAGCAGCAAAAGGCTTTTGACCGTCTTTGGTTATGCCTAGGTCTGCTTTGTTGGTGTTACGTGGCATGGTGCTGTCACTTGTGAATCTTTTGTTACCTTCTTTGAGGTAAGTGAGAGCTTGGTTTGCGTCCGTTACGGCTACGTCAGGTGAGTGTAAATTCATAGTAATCTCCTTTACTATTTGAAAAATTTTGGTCAAGTAATAGTATTTTAGAAACATTTTCGGATTAGATCTACAATGAAAAACTTCCCGAAAGCTAAATTTTATACCATTCTTGCCAAATCCAACTTAAATTACAATAACAGTATACTACAAAACTTTTTTTTTTGCAAGTGTTTTTGTTGATTTTTTATAAAATTTTTGCAATAGTTTCAAACGTATAACAAACATGGTTTAAAAAGTGTTCGGACTGTAATGCGATTTACGGTGGGGCGTTCGTAATTTGCTGCTTGCTCGCTGTTCTAAACGGAGTTTAACGTAGCAACCAACTAAAGTAACTAAATATGTAAATGGCTTGTTGTCAAATTTTTATTTATTGGTTAAATTTACTCAAAAATGATTGAATTTTTTGTTTCAAAAAACGTTTTTCCCTACTTTAATCCGTTACCGGCTCAAATTGTTGTTCAACTTGGAGAATATAGCAAATTAATTTTTCATTGTCCATTTTGAATCGGGAAGGTTAATTTGCCATACAAACTTAAAAGGCAAACGACCACTACAAAATAGTGTTCGCTTGCCTTTTAGACACCAATGTTGTCTTAGATGCCTTGTCGCAAGTGATAAAAGGACATCACTCTCCCGATACTATCCTAAGAATATTTTCATCCCACTGTGCCTGTGCCTTAGCAGAATATTTAAACTTGGCTATGATAAGCTCTATCTCGGCTCTTATACGATTCATAACCTCGGAAAACGGGTTAAATTGTTCATTTATCAAAGCGTTTATCTTCCTTGCATGTTCAAGATCTTCTTCTGTCATTGTGTAATCTATGTAGCGGTTAAATAAACCCCAAAACAGATTAGACCTCTTGTCAGCTCTTTCCAAAGGACAGGTGATCCCAGAGAAAAGCTCTTCGTCATTGTTTCTAAGAAGATCCAAAAGACGCCGACTTTCTTCTGACAGATTAGTAACCCTATTAAAACGTGGCCGTAAGTAGTCAAAAGAATCCTCGAATGTTCTTAACACTCGTATCTCAAATGGCCTTGGCGGCAATTGCACCACATTCCTTCTTGCCCTTGATGCTTGTGCCTCATTTGCTGCCCGTGCTTGTGTTTCTTCTGTTATAGGCGTTTGCACCTCATCATAAATATTTCCGAGATGGGGGTTGTGAAAATTTTCTATATTTTCTGTTTGCCCACTTATCTCTTTAAGCTCAAAATATACCTTGTTTTCTTTATGATAGAACCATGCTCGTTCCATCTCTTCTTCAAAAATATCAAGCAACTCCTTAACGGAGAGTGCTACAGTTCTTATTGCATTCTCATCTTGAGCCAAATTGTCCAAAAACTCATTGCGTGTAGTTTTATATGCACTTGCTTCATTTGCTGCTGAAAACCTCTTTGTTGACTCATAATCAGCAAGATAGGCTCTACCTTCCGAGCTCACATTTATTATTACATCATTACTGCTACTGTTAGTATTAGTAATATTACTATTGTTATTGTTTTGGTACAAGGCGGTGTTTCGTTGTAAAACAGAGTTACTATTTCTTGGGGTCGTTGAGTTTCGGCTTGCGAATCTGTTAGCTGAACCATAATTAGCAAGATGAGTCCTTCCCTCTGAACTTATATTTATCATTACATTATTATTGTTGTTGTTATTGTTATTTTGACGTAAAGCGGAGCTTCGCTGTAAAGCAGAGTTATTATTTCTTGGGGCAGTTGAGCTTCGGTTTGCAAATCCATTCAAAAAAGGCTGTTGGGTGATTTTCATAATGTTACCTCCATGTAATTGCGGTTTGTTTATGAAACTTATATAGTCGTTCTGCTTAATTTTGGGACGTGTTCCCACTAAATCAAAAATCTATATTTCCTTGTTTTTCTTCCAGTAATGAGAACACGTCCAACTTTTTTAACGGTGTCTTGAAATTTGTTTTTATAAACTATAGACTAAAGCGTCCACGCCAATATATAAACTCGCTCCCTAACCCTTGTTTGATTAATATTATAGGGAGAATATACGTCAACATAACCCATGTCAAAAAAGTGTGTCGATAGTGCCGCATTCCTAAATGAATGCTCTCCTCTGCCAGAGTGCAGATGTACAACTATAGTAAAATTGCCAAATGAGTTTGTGGTGGCCCTTGCAGTTTGCTGATACAGACTAGCATTCCAATTTCGCCAACCTTCGTTAGTTATGCGTACTTCAATAGTAGCATTAGCAGCAGACATACCATTTCTGGTTGCTCTGCCGGTTATAGTTAGTGGGTGACCAGCTCTTATTCTTGGGCGAATACCATGCCCGTAGTTAAGACCTGGGTGAAAATCTTGACCTCTCATGCTGAGAACTTGAACAAGGGTAGGGGGCGGTGTAAACGGCCTTAGATAGAGCCTATAAGCGGCACCGGTTACAGGAAACCCGTTAGCTGAAACCCTCAAAAAATATCTTCCTGTTTGTATATTGGTTACATAACCTATCTCGTTTATTGGAATTGCACGTGCTTGACCGTTCACAAACTGATACAGCCCAACTGTATGACCTAAAGAGCGTGACGCTGTATCCAATTGGATATTTAAATCCACAAAGGTTCTTGAACTAGGTACTTCAAAGCTAATCCAATGGTTTGCGGAGCTTGTCTCTAAAGTTCTAGACCATACACCTGTACTAGCGGGTAGAACAATCGGTAACGCTCTAGCTGCATTGTTTCCCCTTGAACCGAAAGAATCAATTGCGGTATTTATGGAGATGTGTGCTATATACGGTACCGTTGTGCTTGAACCTTGAACGGCCACAAAAATGAGACCAAAAAACCTAACAAAGTTGGTATCGTTAACGACACTAACACTTTCATATAAAGTGCGATTGTTTGGGTTTATGAAAGTTTCATACTGAGATGTTTCAACTTGCGACAAATTGCCAAAAAGATCTATTTCGACAAGCATCATGTTATAGTTGATATCCGGAAGGTGTGGAACTTCTAATTCCACCTGCATTATTTCACCTGGAAAAACAGCTAATGTCTCTAAAAGCTGTACTTCCCCCTGGAAAGTCAAGAAACCTACGAAACTTTGTTGCCACTCCCCGAATCTTGCTCTAACCGTGCTATCAATTTCAAAAACAGATTCTGTTGGAAAATCATAGACACTTGTTTTTGGTATTGTTGCGGAGTAATCACTAAATTGTGTGGAATCAGGCAACAAAGTGATTTCCTCCACATAAATGTAGTAAACATACGGTTCAGTTTCCGGAAATTGTAGCTCGAATTCCGGAAATGGAAGCCCAAATTCCGGAAACGGTAACCCAAACTCCGGAGATGGAAGCTCAAATGGTGGAAATTGTAGATCAAGCTCCGGAAAGAAAAGCTCAAACTCAATGTCCAAAACGTCTTCGTTGTAAACATCAACGACTTCCGCTTCCACTAAACCCTCATACGCATAAAAAGGTGTAGCAAAAGTAGGTATAAGTAACGGTGTTACTAGTGATACAGTTAAAACGAGTGTAACCAGTTTCTTGAATAAACTTGCTTTTTCAGTTTTGTTCACGGTATACCTCCTAATATTTAATGAAAGTTGTTAGTATTGGGGATGTATTGCTTGCACCAATCAGCCAATAAAACGGCTAAAACATGGGCAACATTACACCGACAAGATAGCACTGTGCAACACTTAAAGCAGCTAATACCAATCCCACACCCAACAACTTATTGAATGTTTGTATTATATCATTACAGCATTAAATTTGTCAATATTTTTTGTTTGAATTTCCACGTTTTTTTCACAAAATATCGTAAAGCCTTATATTCCACTATTCAGCCGAACAACAACGCTTCCGTATGTCCCATGTGTAGCACAGTTCAGAATCAGTTTCAGACTGCATCGCAATTGACGGTGGAGCATTTGCCATTTATGGCTTGCTTCACCGTTTTTAAATGGTGTTTGTTATAACTTCTTATAAACTTTTGCAAAACAAAGCCACATTATGTTATAATACGTGCAAGTTGGAACGGATTCTACATATCACATGTCAGTCAGCATGAATCTACTACCAACTACAATTAAGAGGAGAACCACCCATGACCCTTAACTTTATCCTCGGTAAAGCCGGTAGTGGCAAAACTGCCCACATATTACAAGAAATGATAACAAAAGAGATAGAAGGTAAATCTTCCATTGTTTTTTTGGTGCCTGAACAATATTCTCTGCAAGCAGAAAAAGACATACTTTCCCGAAAAACTGCCACAGCAATAAACGTCCTCAGCTTCAAAAGATTGGCGTACCGTGTTTTTGCAGAAACAGGGCTAAAACACAAAACAATGCTAGACGATGTAGCAATGGCAATGCTACTGCGAAAAGTTCTGACAGACATAAATCTGCAATACTACAACAAAACAAAAATAACACCGGGGTTTATAGAAAAACTATCCCAAACCATTACCGAGCTTACCCAAAACGGTATAACTACCGAAAGTCTGCTGCCCATAAAAACCCACCAAACAAACTTAGCAAAAAAAACAGCAGATATTTACGATATATACTCTACTTTTTTGTCCTATACAGCCGACAACTTTATATCCACAGATCAGGCTTTAGATATTTTAGCAACAAAAATTGCACAAAGCAGTTTTTTGGCAGATTCAGTCATATATATAGACGGTTTTAGCTCCCTAACAGCCCAAGAATACAACGTGATAAGCCAACTGCTAACTTGTGCCAGAAATATTACAATAACAATCACAACAAACATCGCCTCTGTTTCCCCCACATTACAGGAAACAGATTTGTTTTACGAGCCAAAAATAACTCTAACCAAAATGGTACAGCTTGCAGCAAAATCAAACATACCAACAGCCCACATCTATTTGGAGAGTAGCAAAAATATAACAGAACCGGCAGGACTGGCAGAAAATCTGTTTAGCTACAACTACAAATATAATAACAAAACGGAAAATATAACCCTAACCCCACACACAAGCAGTTATCAAGAAGTATCCGCAATAGCCGCCAAAATACTACACACACACCATTCGGGGGAAACTTTCAGCAATATGGCAATTGTGGCTCCCCCTAGCTACCATTTGGCTTTTCAGTCTGTTTTTGCCGATTACGGTATACCGTTTTTTTTGGACAAAACAACAGATATAATGGCACACCCTCTAACAAACACCATTCTTTCCGCAATAGGGGTTGTGGCGTATAACTGGCAACAGGAGAGCATTTTCGCTTTTTTAAAGGCGGGTCTTACAAATATTCCCGCAAACCACATAGATATAATAGAAAATTATGCCCTAGCATATAACATAAAAGGCTACAAATGGAAGTTAGACAAATGGGTATACCCAAAAGCCGATGAGATACAACCAATAAAAGAGCAAGTTTTAGCAACCCTAACCCCCTTTGAGCAATGTTTTAAACACAAAACCGTAAAAGATACCGTTACGGCTCTCTTCAACACTATGGAGCAGATGGATATTTTTAAGAACTTACTAAATGAACCAAAACAAATCAAGGAAAACACTGTGGTATACAACAAGCTAATTCATGTGTTGGATATAATGGTGGAGTTTATTGGAGAGGCTTATCTATCACCAAAAGAGTTTTTGAATGTGTTAGAGTCCGGGTTGGCTGCTTCTACAATGGGTAAAGTACCGGAAATGCTAAACTGTGTAACTATTGCAGATATTAGTCGCAGCCGCCTTCCAAACATAAAAACCCTGTTTGTGGCAGGCACTCAAGAAATGCGCCCGACTAAAACAGAAACTCTTTACACAGACACAGAAAGAGCTCTAATAAACTCTTTTGGAGTGGCTTTGCCTGTGGCAAACGCAAATTTGTTTAAAGACAACTTTGCCCTATACAGCTACTTTTCCAAACCGACCCACTACCTTCATATATCTTACGCTACAAACAATTACGAAGGTAAAACAATAGCGGCAGCACCCATTGTATCTATTTTGAAAAACAAAGAAATAAGCCCGATTGACCCCGCTCCGGCACTGTCAATCGTAACAACCATCGGCAAGCAAAAAGAGCCGGCCCTCACAAAAGAAACCGTTGGGCTACTGTACGACAAAAATATACACAGCAGTGTGTCCCGGTTAGAGCAATATGCCCGCTGTCCTTTTTCCTATTTTGCTACATACAACTTACAAGCTCGTCCCAGACCCGTTTTTGAAATGAACCCCATGGATATTGGGGAAATGTTTCACCGTATACTGGAGGGCTTCACTCAACAAACCATGGGCAGAGATTTTAGTAAAATGTCCAAAGATGAAATCGTTAAAACAGTTGGCAGCATATCAAAAGAAATAGCTACAGAAAAACGCCATTTGTTTGAAAGCTACAGAGATCGCTACACGCTAAAAAGGCTCGAGCGGATTGCAACCACATCTATATGGGTTCTTTGCCAACACCTGGCTGCCGGCCAGTTCCAACTCTACGGCACAGAAATAGACTTTAGCCAAACACACTCTCTAATGGGTATAATAATAGAGATAGACGGCTATCACAAATTTGTGCTTAGGGGACGGTTAGACCGCATCGATATTTTTCAAACAAACGGCAATACATACGTTAAAATTATCGATTACAAAAGTGGTAACAAAAAATTTAACATTGAGGATGTTTACGATGGTATCCAGTTGCAGTTAATTGTGTATTTGCAGACGATTATACAGCAAGGCGAAAAATACTTGGGTATAGAGAGCAAAACAGGAAGCAAAACGGAAAAAAAGGTTTTGCCCGGCGGAGTTTTTTACTTTAAAATTGACGATCCAATCCTTCCCATAGAAAAAGAAAATGATTTTTTAAAAACATTTGAAATGAGCGGGCTGGCGTTAAAAGACCCGGAGATAATAAATGCAATGCAAGGGGCAACTCCTGTCAGAATAAACAAAGACGGCACAATTAGAGAAAGTAATTACACAGCAGATTTGGAAGAGTTTAATGAAATCATGAAAAATAGCGAAAGGGTAATAAAAGAAATAGGACAAAAAATTGTAGCCGGCTATATATCTCCGGATCCGTTTAAAAAAGCAAACGAAATAGCCTGCACTCACTGCAATCATAAAGCTATCTGCGGTTATATAGCCGCAAAAGGAGGCAACATCCATGATATACCTAAAGAAGATTTTTAATTTATGCACATGTTTTGTTGGTACAATAATACTAGTTGCTTGCAATTCGCAAAATGTTGACTCGCATTACATTAATAGCAATCGGTACAACCTCAATGAACACAGCTATATGATGCCCGTTTTTCGTAACCATTTTCACCAAATACCAAACGAATATGCACAGCACCCGGGTATTGCCGAAAACGCCCTTACCACAGAAGAAATGCAGGATTTAGCAAAAAACATAATAACTGCAATGGGGTTTGAAGCAATTTACACAAGGGATGGCAGAAACACTGCTATATGGTTTCCCGGTGTAACGGTGTCTGATGGCAATGTGGAAGTTACCATAGAAGCTAATGGTCATGTGCAAGTTCACTTTATCGATGGCTATACATTGCCAAATGATTTAGTGTTTACTTGGGAAGAAAATGAACAAGCATCGCAATATCTAAATGAAAGGTTCGCAACTGCCTTGGGATTAGAGAAGAGGAATAGGGATTACCCAATTGTAGAAAATATTGTAGAAAATATAGAAAATATTCTTGACTATCATTTTAACACCATAGAATTTATGCCAACATTCGCACCAATGGAAGAGGGCAGATTGTGGCGTATAAACCGCCCGATGTTGGCACAAGACTTGTTATTTGATAAAATTGGGTATTTTCCAATAATAACCCCTGATGAAGCTATAGAAAGAATGCTTGCAGGAGAAGGGTCTCACGGTGTTGATATGGGGCAAAGACTGCCCAAAATAGAAGAAGTTGTTGATATACGATTAGTATATTTTGGGCATAGTTTGGGACGCAACCTTTTGGAGGTATTTGCACCCTGGTATGAATTTATTTTCAAAATGCCTTCCCGCGACTATTTTCAAGCATATTTTGTGCCGGCTATACAGACACAATACTTGGAAGCTAACCCCGCATTCTCTGTGTACCCACACCAATAAAAAACAGGCTTCCGCCGGGAACTTTCCAATCGGCAATCAAAAAAGGCGGCGGGGATGTTTCCTAGCTTCTCTGCACATTGGTCAACCTCGCCCTCCATATTAACTTGTACATATCAAACTTCCGAACGTACTCGATTTTGTCAAAACCAAGCAACATGCTTTGTTGCAGGATATTTATATCTTGGTGAATTTTGCTATACAACATATCCATGGCTTTGACTAGCGTATTGTGCTCTTCCCACATAGCCAAACGGTATAGCACTAACCCGACAAAGGCAACTTGCCCATAGGTCGCGTTGGGGATGGTTTCTGTGACACGAATCACCTCGCCACCGATTTTTACGGAATCGTTGTTGACGATAGACACGTTGCGACGCAAACATGCACTGCGCAACGCCGAAAACTTAACAACTCGTTCGGCAGTTTTTGGGAGGGCGTATGCTTCGATGCCCGCTCTATCACATTCTTTTTCATAATCGGTAAATGCCGTGACTTGAAATTTATCGACCAACAGCGCGGTGTCGGCAATTTTTAAATACTCGCCGGACGCACCCACCACAAAGATGTGGGAAATGCCGAATTGTGCGAAAAAATGCGGTGCATTGTCAAGGTATGGGCGTGTGGAAGCGTTTTTGATGATAGATTTGATTTTGGCATCTTTATATAGAAAGTTGTTTGCACTGCGATCCTCGTCAAACAACATGAGCTTACAACCCACTTCCACAGCTTCCGCAACTGCCGCCGCCTGCGAAGTCGAACTACTCGCACCCTCCGTCGAAAATACATATGGATTCAGCGTGTCCACGGGCAAATTGGACAAGAAAAAGGAAATGTTGGTATTTTTGACGCTTCGACCATCCTCGGCAGTGATATATTGTGCGGTGTCGTCAGTAATAACATATTCTCGCCCATCGCCCTTGATGTGATTGTACACACCGTTTTGAATGGCGTTCAAAATCGTGCTTTTTCCGTGGTATGCGTCGCCAATCAGGACGGTTACGCCGCGTGGGATAGCCATGCCGCGTACCGACTTGCCCGACGGTAGCGAAATCGTAACCGCCAATGACTCAGGCGAAACGAACGGAATAGATTTTTTCGCACTTTGGTAATCCGTCTTGCCGTTACGCGGCAAAATCGCACCGTTTCCTAGGAAACACACGTAACCGTTTTTCCGCAAAAAGCTACGTATAAACTGCTGGTCACGATAGAGATCAATCTCTTCGTTAAACCGCTCAACGTCAAATCGTTCAACGAAGCCTTCCACCAGGTTCAAGAGATTTTTGTGGAGCAGGATGCTGACGGCTTTGGAAGAAATAATACCTCTCGCACTTGCGGACGGTTTCCCCTTTTTGTATCCACCAGCCATGTTCATTCGGGTTGAGCTGGGCATTTTCACATCCAAAGACAGGGTTATTTTCTCATTTTGAATCACAGCCAACGAATTCGGCACAACTTTATGCCCGAATTTATACACCATAAAAAAGCCCTTGTCGATTTTGGTTTCGCTTTGGTTGAGTTCTTCATTAGCGATATGTGCCGCCACGATAAAATCCCGCAAAATGTACGAAGCTGCTGCTGTTCGATCATTTGCACGTACCTCATGGCCCCCAACCAACATCTCAAGTGGAATCCCGATGTCAATCTGACAATACTTGGTGCCGGCACCACTAATTTTACGGATGCGGTAGTTGATGCCCCGCTCGGTGTATATTCCACAAAGCCTATGGTAATCTGCGATGGGCTTGCCATCAAGGATTTTGATTTTTTCACTTAAATTTAGCAAATTTAAACTCCTTCGTAAACGCTCAATAATACGCTAAAATACACTAACTTGATTTGTGTCCGCCTACAACTGCTCAAACAATTCAAAAATCTCTATAGCGGGGCGATTCCAAAACCGCAGAGGAAAATCTGTGGCACCCACCCCAACTGATACGTATAGCTTGGAATTGCCGTGATAATAAAACCCTCTGCCGTATTTCGGAAAAATCCCTTGACGAGGAGCATATAATGTCGGCAAAAAAGGCAGGCGTACCTGTCCCCCATGAGTATGCCCGCTTAGGGTAAAGTCCGGCTGTGAGTCTTTAAACTTGTCCCAAACCTGGGGTTGATGGGTAAGCACAACAGAAAAATGGGTTTTATCAGCAAAAAGCTCGCAAAGCCCGGCATATTTTTCCTTACGCAACTGCACAAAATCTTTTGTGCCAATAACATCCACCAAGCCTCCATTATGCTCAATTGTAACTTTTTCGTTATAAAGGCACTTTATACCACACTCTTCCAAAAAAAGCGATATTTTTCCGTAATGAGGGCTATCGTGGTTGCCCTCTACATAAAATGTAGGCACATGGCTTGCTAGCCAAACAAAATCCTCTCTGTGAGGAATAATTTGCCCGGCACGACGCAACACCACATCTCCCGTTATAACCGCAATGTCAAAAGGCAACTTTTTTTGTGGATTTTCTTTCATTTTTCTGATTTTTTGCCAAATATCAAACGTCTTTTTTTTTGAGCTTCTATTGTGCAAATCACTAATTTGCAAAACTCGAAAACCCACCATATGTTTTGGCAGGTTTTCAAAATAGACTGCATGATAATTGATTTTTAGCCACCGCAAACTCGGCAATATTATTGCAATCGAGATGGCAAATAGGATTGCAATAACATAAATACTCATTATTTTGCGTACTCCACAGATCTTGTTTCTCTAACTACACTTATTTTAATTTGACCCGGATATTCTAGCTGTGCCTCTATCTTTTTCGCTATTTGGCGAGCCAAATATGGCATACCTCTGTCGTCTATCAGATCCGGCAATATTATAACCCTAAGCTCTCTACCTGCCTGTATAGCAAAAGATTTTTCCACGCCAGCGTGGCTATCAGCTATTTCCTCCAGTTTTTGCAAACGTTTTATATATGTTTCCAGTGTTTCTTTGCGAGCCCCCGGGCGAGAGGCAGACACTGCATCGGCAACTTGCACAATAACCGCAATCAAGCTGGTAGGCTCCACATCTCCGTGGTGTGCTTCCACCGCATTTATTATTACAGGCGATTCCTTATATTTGCGGCACAGCTCTACACCAATAGATATGTGCGTTCCTTCTGTGTCTTGGTCTATAGCTTTGCCAATATCGTGGAGCAACCCTGCACGTTTTGCTACAAGCACATCTGCCCCAAGCTGGTTAGCCATCATCCCGGACAAATGAGCTACCTCTATAGAGTGTCGCAGGGCATTTTGCCCATAGCTTGTTCTAAACCTCATTTTTCCCAGCAGTTTAATCAGCTCCGGATGCAAGTTATAAACCCCCACTTCAAAAGTGGCAGCCTCTCCGTCTTCTTTTATTAATACATCTACTTCTTTTTTGGCCTTTTCTACCATTTCCTCTATGCGAGAAGGATGGATACGACCGTCAACAATGAGCCTTTCCAGTGCTATTCGAGCAATCTCTCGCCGCATAGCACTAAAGCCCGACAAAACAACAGCTTCCGGGGTGTCATCTATAATAAGGTCGATACCGGTAAGGGTTTCTAAAGTGCGAATATTACGTCCTTCCCTTCCTATAATACGCCCTTTCATTTCATCACTGGGTAGGTTAACAACAGATACTGTAGTTTCCACAACATGGTTTACCTCGCATCTTTGCATAGCAAGGGAGATTATTTCTATGGCCTTTTTATCAGCTTCCATTTTAACCTTTGTTTCCATTTGTTTTATAATTACAGAGGCCTCTGCACTAATTTCACCTTCAAGTGTTGCTAGTAGCTCCTCTTTAGCTTGTGCAGATGTCATCCTAGATATTTTTTCCAGCACGGACTGTTTTTTGTTGATTGTTTCTTTTAGCTTTTCGTTTTGTTTGTCTAACTGTGCAGATTTTTTTGCTAACGTTTCTTCTCTTTTTTCTATTGTCTCTATTTTTTTGTCTAGAGTCTCTTCTTTGTTGAGAATACGGCGTTCCAAGCGAGATAGTTCGCTGCGGCGTTCCCGATTTTCTTTTTCGTACTCATTTTTGACCCTAATAGATTCTTCTTTCGCTTCTATTAAAATTTCTTTTTTCTTTGCCTCGGTGTCTTGTTTGGCTCTTTCTATTATTCTCTTAGCCTCGTCCTCGGCGTTTCCAATGTTGCCTTCCGATATTTTTTTGCGGTAAATATACCCAAGGATACATCCGGCAAAGATTCCTCCGGCAAATATGGAAACGCTAATTATAATGGCAACACTTGGGGAAAATACCATATAATACAAATTTTTTTCACATCCCTTTTCTCTAATTTTTGATTTTCTTGATTTTCTTGATTTTTATTTAATTTCAACTTTCAACTTTCAACTTTCAAAATTTTATGTCAGTTTTTTAACCGTGAATTCTTGGTCAAAGTCGATTTCCACCGTATCCTTTTCTCGAACTTGACCCTGCAACACTTCTTCTGCCAGTCTGTCTTCTATCTTGTTTTGGATTGCACGACGCAACGGGCGAGCACCATAAGCAGTGTCATAACCTTCTTTTGCTATCTCTTTTAGAGCCGCTGCGGTTACGATCATTTCTACATCCATATTAGCCTTAACCCTATTTGTTACCTCTGTTATCATTCCTTTAGCCACTTCTTCTATCTCTTCTTGGCTCAGAGGATGGAAAACAACAATATCATCTATACGGTTAAGAAACTCCGGCCTAAAAATTTCTTTTATTTCGCCCAAAACTGTTTTTTTCATCTCTTGGTAGCTTTTTTCTGAATCCGGTTGGGAGGTAAAGCCCAGTTTTTTGGGGTTAATTATATTTTTTGCACCGGCGTTGCTTGTCATTATTATTACTGTGTTTTTAAAGTTTACCTTTCTGCCTTGGCTATCGGTAATGTGCCCGTCCTCTATTACTTGCAAAAGCACGTTAAAGACATCCGGGTGTGCTTTTTCTATTTCGTCAAAAAGAATGACACAGTAGGGTTTGCGGCGTACTTTTTCACTAAAATGCCCACCGTCATCGTAACCCACATACCCCGGGGGGGAGCCAATCAGCTTGCTTGTGGTGTGTTTTTCCATATATTCGCTCATATCCACGCGGATTATGGAATCGTCGCTACCAAACAACACATTTGCCAGGGCTTTGCTAAGCTCTGTTTTACCAACCCCCGTTGGCCCAAGGAACAGAAAAGAGCCAATGGGACGTTTAGGGTCTTTCAGTCCAACACGACCACGGCGAATAGCACGGGATATAGATTTCACAGCTTCGTCTTGACCTATTATACGCTTGTGCAACGTTTTTTCCATCCCCATAAGACGACCCTGCTCTTCTTGTTGCAGCTTTTTAACGGGAACGCCGGTCCAGCTTGTAACTACATCCGCTATTTCTCCTTCATCTACAGTGCTGTTGTTGGCTTTGTTATTTTTGTCCCAGTGTTCCATTTCTGTTTCAAGCATTGCCTTTATATCATTTTGCTTTTGCTTAATATCGCTAGCAAGTTCAAAGGCCTCTGTTTTGATTGCGGCTTCTTTCTCTTTTTCCAGCTCCGCTATTTTTTCTTCCAAAGATTTGACGTTTGGGGGAGCAACGTATGTGCGAAGGCGTACTTTGGATGCGGTTTCATCCAACAAATCTATTGCTTTATCCGGCAAAAATCTTTCGGTAATATAACGAGAGGAAAGATTAACAGCTGCCTCCAGTGCATCGTCAGTTATTTTTACATTGTGATGAGCTTCATACTTATCTCGCAACCCTCTCAACATAAATATCGCTTCTTCTTCGCTTGGTTCCTCTACTCGCACCGGTTGAAAGCGGCGTTCCAATGCTGCATTTTTCTCTATATACTTGCGATATTCATCTAATGTGGTAGCCCCTACCACCTGGATCTCCCCACGAGAAAGGGGCGGTTTGAGTATGTTAGATGCATCTATGGAGCCTTCTGCCCCTCCTGCGCCAATTACCGTGTGTAGCTCATCTATAAATAATATAACATTGCCTGCGGTTTTCACTTCGTTTATAACTTTTTTTATTCTCTCCTCAAACTCGCCGCGATATTTACTGCCTGCAACCATTGCACTAATATCTAAACTAACTATTCGTTTGTCCTTCAAAATTTGAGGTATTGTGCCGTCTACTATTTTTTGGGCTAATCCTTCTGCAATAGCGGTTTTGCCCACACCAGGATCCCCAACCAAAACCGGGTTGTTTTTGGTGCGGCGAGAAAGTATCTGCACAATACGCTCTATCTCTTTTTCTCTACCTACCGTCGGATCGAATTTGTTGTCTTTTGCATAACTTGTAAAATCTCTGCTAAAGTTGTCTAGGGTTGGTGTGTTTGAGCGACTGTCCGATTTTTTTTGTTGCCCTCCATAAAATGGAGAACCTTGGTGAGGGGTAAGCACATTGCCACTTTCTCCAAGCAACGACATTATCTCTTCGTAAAGCCTTTGCACATTAACTTTCAAACTCGCCAAAATCTTCATTGCCAAACTTTCTCTATCACGCAAAAGAGCCAAAAGCAAGTGTTCTGTGCCAATGTAGCCCGTACCCATGTTTACTGCTTCCTGCATACTGTTTTCCAGTATACGCTTAGTGCGGGGGGTAAAGTCTTGAGATTCGCTTGGTGTGTCATTAATGCCAACAAGCCCCTCTATTTTTTCTTCTAATATTTCTTCTGTTACACCTTGTTCTTCCAGAGCTTTGTAGGCCACAGAATCCGCTACGGTGGCAAGGGCAATCAATATATGCTCTGTCCCTACATATGCGTGCCCGTAACGCTGGCTAATCTCCTTCGCTGTATCTATAACCTCTTTTGCCTTTTGTGTAAATTTTCCTTGCATAATTTTTTATCTCCTTTAACCATTCAGCACATTCCTAATATATGTTGCCCTGGCAACGTCTATTTCAGAATCAGGAAGGTCAACTCCCATACTAAGTTTAAGGTTACCATATTCTATATTCATCATCAGAGTATAAATAGAAATATCGGCTGGATTCTTGATTAAACCGGAAACCACCCCCAGACGCAAAACACTAATCATGCGACGAGCCTCTTTTATATCGATTTGGCGACAATTTTGCAACACACCAAGGGCACGGTACACTTGATCTTCAAAATAAATAGGAGCTCTTTTTATGTTTGCCTGTGTTGTTTCCATTTCCGTTTCCACTATTTGGTTCGTTAGGTTTTCTAATATACCTATTATTTCTTCTTCTGATCTGCCCAGGGAGCATTGATTGGAAATTTGATAAATGCTACCTATGGAGTCACTACTTTCCCCATATATGCCTCGCATGGTCATACCGGCTCTGGAAAGGGAGTTCACAATATTTTGCAGTTTGCCCATTTTTTCCAACAAAGGAAGGTGAACCATATAACTGGCCCGCATACCCGTACCCGTGTTGCTAGGGCAACTTGTAAGATAACCCAAACTCTCATCAAAGGCGTACTCTATTTTTTGTTCTATTAGGTTGTCTGTATGGTCTGCTGCAATATACGCTTTTTGTATGTTTTTGCCGGGAGCAATGGATTGTATACGTATATGATCCTCTTCGTTGAGCATAATGTGGATTGTGTCGTCTGCACTAGAAACCAAACCACGAGGTTGTTTGCCTCGCAGCAAGTCCAAACTAATTTTGTGATACTCCAACAAACTCAACTTTTCCACATTGCTTTTTTTCATAATATCTACAAACTGAAAGTTGGTATTTTTGAGTCCTAACAGGATTCCTCCTACCTCATTTACCATTTCTTCTGCTTGAGGGGCTTGCAACTTGCTCAAAAAATTATATTTTTTGAAATTACGCGCCAAACGAACCCTGCAAGATATAACGGGAGATGTATCGTCTTCCGGTGTGTACCATTTCATTGCTCTTCACCTCCCAACTCCATTTCTTTAATCTTGTCCCGTAACCGTGCTGCCTCTTCATACTCTTCTCTTTCTATTGCTGTGGCTTGCTCTCGGCGCAACCTCTGCACCTCTTTTTTTACAAGCAAATCAGCAGAGTTTTTTTGAGGAATTTTTCCGCGGTGGGATGTACCCCATTGTATATTTTTTAATATAGTGGAAATCTCTTTTTTAAATGTGGGATAACATTGATTGCAACCCAATTTGCCCGTTTTTCTGAATTCGGAAAGTGTAATTTGGCAGCTTGGGCATTGGATTGTTGCTACATTTTTTTCACCGATATTGTGGAACATACCCTTTAGGATATTGTTCAAAAACATGGGCGAGTGAAAGTCAAGAGAGCATTTGTAGCACAGATTAACCTCTGTTGTTTCCCCATTTGTTATTTGCTCAATATAAACAGCCGCCTGATTTTTTTTGCAATTATCACAAAGCATCGCATTCCCTTTCGGCTACATTAAACCCATCTTTGATTGCCTGTTTTTTGTCAAAATACTTATCCAAGTGCATCACATATAAACGGCTCCTGTCTGCCGGATTTGGCACCAGTGTCAACAAACTTTTGTAGGGAACGTGAACCTTACTTTCATTGCTGGATACGTCTAAATATAGCGTGTTTATTTTTCCTTGTAAAAAATCTTGCAACAGGGTAATCTCGCTACAATCGCTACTGTAGCATATTGTTTGATGGTTATCTTTTATAATCAAGCCGTAGCAATTATCCAACAAATGTTTAGTTTCATAAAAAGAAACCGTAAGACCACAAACCTCATTAGTTAGCTCCGAATTGAATATGTAATGGTTTGTACTTATTTTCATCATAATCAACATATCTATAATTTTAGGATCGGGAAAATAAAGATTCGCTTTCCCTTTCTTAACATAGTAAACATAGTCCAATGTTGTACCCAAAGATCCTACATGATCTGTATGAGTGTGGGTTATGAAAATATGGATATCGTTTGAATCGGCAGCGTCTATTTTTGGTTTTATATCTCCAAATACTGTGGAACCGCAATCAATTATTATAAGACCTTTATCTCGTTTAATATAGGCGCTATTGTTTCCGTACTCCGGATTAAAAGCTCCGCCTATTCCTAAAAAATTTAGCACTATAATACCTCTACTTTCCCCTTTTTCTAGTGATTTCCACAAGCCCCAAAGGTGTAATGCCTACTACTGTTGTAGGCGTTCTGTCTTTTTTAATTTCATCTCGTAAATGGTCAAGAAGCGGCTCGCTATTTTTAACATTTATGAAATCCACGACTATTATGCCGGTTATATTGCGCAAGCGCAGTTGTTTTGCTATTTCTTCTGTCGCTTCTTTATTTGTTTTGATTGCTGTATCAGTTCTTTTGCTCGTATATTTACCGGTGTTTACATCTATTACGGTAAGAGCAGAGGTTTTTTCTATTACAATATAACCACCGCACTTTAGCCACACTTTTTTATGATGCAGAGCATCTATTTGGTGCTGTACCTCATATTGTGCAAAAATATCTCCCAAAAACAGCTTAGGTTTCAAATTGTACGATGCCGACATTTTTGCGATTCTATCCAAGTGGCTTTCGTTGTTTATTATTATTTGGTCTATGCCCCCTTGAGCAAGCAACGCCAATAAAGTAGATTTGTAAGGTTCCGTGGCATTTTCGCTATAAAGCAATTTTGGGGTATCCCCCATATCTTTTTGAGGAAAACTCGTGTTTTTGGTTACCACAGGACCTTTTTGCTCTATATTCCTATCGTCATTTACAATTTCACTGCTTGTTGTTCCGTTTTTTTTAACTTGCACTACCAGGGTTTGACCGCCTTTTAGTTTTTCTTCTTCCTTTAATTTAATAAAAGCTCGCTGTGGTAAACCTATATCCAAAAAAGCGAAGGTTTTGCTCACTTTTTCCACTTTAGCCAAATAAATATTACCCTGTATATCCCGGGCGTGGTTTTGTGTATGTTCTATCAGTTTTCCCTTATGGAGCAGTGCAATGTGGGACTTACTTTGCTGTATATCCATTACTATGGTTTGCAATTTTTTATATTCCCTTTTTTATATTTTCTTAAATACGTATAGTAGTCAACCTGCAAAAATCTAGTGCTTACACCGGGCTTTTGTAGGTTGACTATGTATGGTTGTTTAACTTGAAACGATATTCTTTAGATTCCTTTAAAGTCAAACAACTTCCAACGGTGGCTATTTGCGTTTAAGCCAAAATAGCATTTTCGATATAAACAGCTATAGCAATTTCGTTTGAAATTTGCCTTGCCTATAATTTAAAATAACCAACCAGCTCTCTTAACGCTTCCGCTTGTGCGTTTAGCTGTTGAGAGGCAGTGGCAGCTTCCTCTGATACAGAAGTGTTGCTTTGTACAACTTGAGATATTTGGTTAATGCCACTACTCACATGAGTTATTGCTTCTTCTTGCTCTTTAGAGGCAAGGGATATACTATGAATTATCTCCAATACCTCATTGGCATTATGCACTATTGTATCTAAGGATTCGCTGGTAATCTCCGCCATATTTGCCCCGGTTTCTACCCTTTGGATAGATTCGGCTATAAGGGTAGTCGTTTCGGAAGCGGCAGCTCGGCTACGGTTAGCCAAATTGCGAACCTCCTCTGCAACAACAGCAAAACCGCGACCGTGTTCTCCGGCTCTTGCAGCCTCTACCGATGCGTTAAGAGCCAGCAAATTTGTTTGAAAGGCTATGTCATCTATAACTTTTACAACGTTTGATATACTGTTACTACTTTCTTTAATTTTTTCCATTGCGTCAAGCATATCTTTCATTGCGGCATTTCCGCTTTTAGCATTTTCTGTAGATTTTTTTGAAAGCTCATTTGCTTCCCTTGCGTTGTTAGCATTTTGCCTGGTTTGATTACTAATACTTTCTATTGTGTTGTTTAATCCATCTATAGCTGTGGATTGTTCTGTAGCACCGTTTGCCAAACCTATGGCACTTTGTGATACAGACTGAGATCCTCCAAGAACATTTTCGGCAGATGAACCAATTTCGTTCATAGTTTTTTGTAATGATTCAGATATTTGGTTAATGGAGGTTTTTATCGTTGCAAAATCACCGGAATATGTACGGGTAATTCTTTGGCGAAGATCACCATCAGCAACGTCTACAAGAACTTTTTTCATTTCTTGTATGTAAGATGAAAGTTTGTCTATCGTTACATTTACAGAATCTCTCATCGCTAAAAAATCGCCTTTGTAATCACCCTGTACTTTAAGGTTAAACTCCCCATCAGAAAGCCTACCCATTACTTTGTTCATTTCATCCAAGGGTTCGTTAACAGCGTGCATAATCTCGTTAAGCCCACTCATCATTTCTTTCCAACTGCCTTCAAACTTGGTCGTATCAATGCTTTCAGATAAATGTCCCTCCAGTATAAAGTTTACAATGTGGTTAATTTCGTCCGATATTTTTATTATGTTGCCACATATGCTTTCTACTGTTTCGTTGATTTGGGCCTTTTGCCCCGGCAATTTTTCTAGCTTAATATCAAAATTACCCTTACCAATCTCCGAAAACACATCAAGGATTTTGTTTTGCGTGCCTATATGAGACTTTGCCATAACATTAATTTTATCTGCCATTTCGCTGTAAGAGCCAGGGAATTTTGTGGCGTTAATAAACACGTCTAAATTGCCGTTGCTGTGAGCCAGACCCATATCACCGGTTTCTTCTACAAGTGTTTCCACAACATTTACAACACCCTTTGCAGACTTGGCTAAACTGCCCAATTCATCTTTTCTGTCTAAATTACGTATATTCACATTTAAATTGCCCGCTCTAATATCTTCAAGTACGTGTACTATTTCGTTCATTGGTCTTGTTATGCTGCGAGTAATTACAATACCTATAACAACAGAAACAATAGCACCAACAACAAGCAATACAACAATCATCGCAGTAATATTACTCGAGTAAGTTTCAACAGCAGTAACAATATAAAGCAAGTAGTTTTCAATATTTTGAGATAAAATTTCAAAAACCACATACAATTCATCTACCAAAATATCCGTTTGTACTCGTATGTAAGATAACGTAGCAGCATCGCCAACAAGAGCAGCAGCAATACCAACCCCTATTATATCAGTAATAAAGCTGTTGATTGCAAGCCCCAAATTGCCAATTTGTTGAAGGTATTCACTGCGTGTCGCTTCGCTGATAACGGTATCTTCGTTAACGCTTTCAATAAATCTGTCAATAATAGTATTCATGTAAGCATGTATTTCATTTGCGTATTCTTGTAAAAATACAAGCCCTGCCTCGTTGCCCTCATAATAGGAAACCAGAATGGCCAAACGACGCAAATCCATGAGTCCCAACTCAAATGTACGCACCATACTGTAGCGTTGGTTGGGGAAATCCGAAATATGTTCATACCTGGAGTTTACATATACTAAACTTGAAAATGCTATAATCGCAACAGCCACAGCAATAACTAAAACGGAGCCAAAGCCAAGCAAAAGCCGACTACCAATTTTTAATGACATTTTTTAAAAATCCCTCCTCAATTTAAACCTCAATTTAAAGTCCCTCCATTATGGGTCTAATGTATATGGCATAGAAGCCCAATGTATACAATAGCATTAATTTCAGAAAATTATTATACTATTTTCAATTGTTCATGTCAAATACTATAGCTATTTTTACAGCTATTTTGGGAACGAAAAACTAATTTGCCGTATAAGTACAGTATAAGCATGGGAGAGTGTAAAATCTTTAATTTTTCCATACCAAGACCGTTTTAAAAATTACAGCAAAAAAGGGGCCAAGCAAAATACCGATTATCCCAAAGAGATTTATGCCGATATAAATGCTGGACAGTGTCAAAATAGGGTGTATTCCTATCTCTTTACCTACTATTTTTGGCTCTAAAAACTGGCGGGTAAAAAACGTAGTTACATAAATAACCACAAGCCCAACTAATCGCCAATATTCCCCCATTATAAACAGGGTAATCATCCATGGCCAATAAAATATACCGCTACCAAAAACAGGCAGAGCATCAACCAAGGCTATTGTAACACTTAAAAGCAAGGCGTATGGGGTGCCAATAATAAAATGCCCAATAGTGCCAATGGTAGCAACAGCAGACATAATTATAAGCTGAGCCTTGAAATACCCGCCCAATGCCCCCAATAAGCGTTTGCGTATTAATATTAGCCGCTCTCGTTCCTTTTGGGGCAAAATATCCCTAATTGTAGAGGCAATAAGTTCCCTATCCTTGCTAAAAAAATAAGAGGATATAAAACCGATTACAACTCCAAAAAGCACTCTGGGTACAGCACCAATAAAAGCATTGCCAAAGCTACCCAACGCCTCGCCAATTACAGCTACACCGGCATTTACAGTAATATCCATCAGTACGTAAATCCCGCCTTGGATGCCGTAGGGCAATATTTGTTGCAAACCATCCAACCATGTATAAATTTCCGCCAAAAACAGTTCTGTATACTCTGCTATTGCAGGTAAATTTTCATAAAAATCTGAAGCATCACGGATTAACCTGCTAATGGCTGTTGTGGTCACAAATCCAATTAGCATAACCAATATTAAAAGTGCCGCAATTGTAGAAATTGTAGGTCCCAATTTTAGATTTTTTGTTAAAAATGCCGTTATCGGTCTTATAACTACCGAAACAAAGTATCCAAATATAATCGGCGCAACAAATGTTAGCAAATGGGCAAAAAATATGTAAAAGGCTAAAGTGAAAACAATTAGCGTTATGGTTTTATTTATTATGTTCTTGTTTTGTTTATAGAAGTTTTGAATAGTATCATCCTCAATTCTTAATTTATTGGCTTTGCCTAATCTCTATTCCGGTGTAATAGTGTTGCAAAATTTGAACATGGTTAAAGCCAAGCTCCGCCATAGAGTTAGCACCAAACTGGCTCATTCCCACACCGTGACCCCATCCGCGACCGGTAAACACAATCGTGTAACCCGTGCTTTCGGTAATGGATACGGGCGGCATAGGTATACCAATGATGCCGCCGGAACCAAGAACTGCAACATTACCATCAAGATGCCTTGCATGTCCGTCTGCCCCAATGGCAAAAAGGTTTTGCGTTGCAGTTTCTACAGTGCTGTATGGACCAATTGCCGTAACCGTATCTATAGAAATTTGCTCGACTGCCATAAAAGTTTGATGGCCCGGCATTGTGAAGTTGCGACTGGGCAAACTCCCGTGATAGGTCGGAGCAAAAAATGTGCGTATATTTTCTCTTTCTATGTAGTGTCGCCCGGAGGCACCGTTTAGTATCAGGCTTTCTACCCTGCCGGCTGCATTGTGGGTTACAGCAACAGATCGAACTGTTCCAATGCCTGATCCGGATGCCAAATTGCCAATTTGTGAAAGGGTAAATGCACGCTCCCACTCCAACGCCCCCTCCTCATACCTGTCTTCTATTGCACGCAGATAGGGCAGAGCTTCTATCCAAACATTTTCGCTATTTTCCGTAAAACCGCCGCTACTGGAAAAGTACGTCGCCAAAATAACACTGCCACCATGAAAAGCCTTAACCCCCCGAGTTGCCTCTACAGCCATTGTGGAGTTATAATGCTCCATTTCTACACCGGAATACACCTGGGAAAATATTGTGTCACACAGCTCGTACCCAAGGTGGTTGTGCGAACCGCGACGATAGTATGTAAAACTGCGCGCCGCAACAGCCTGTGCCTTTAGTGCCTCTATATGCCACAGTGCAGGCATTTCCGAAGGTACAACGCTAAAAAGATATTCCTCTACATCTACAATGTTTACAGGGGTTATCCCCTGACCTGTGTGGCGACCCATCTCTATTAGCCCGCGATAGCTGCGCCCCCCAATATGCATAAACCCCCCATGGGCATCTGCAAATCTAAGTGGTGCAAGAGATGTTAGCACAGTGTTCCCGCCGTTTGTGAGAGTAACCCTGCTGTTTTGACCGGGAACAACGGTATGCCCCGTTACTCCCCGCTGTTCTTCTGCCAAAGCAAAATTTGAAAAGGGACCAATAAGTACACTAAAACCAGTGCCGTCCAGCCCCACAACTCCGTTATGAGTTTGGTATGCCACAGAGTTTGCACTAGGGAAATCGCCAAAAGTAATCCCTGTGTGCAAATAGTAATTGTTGTCTACAATCACTCTAAAATCTTGTCCATAAACATGGGCGGGCGGAAAAAAAGCGTAACTTTCTATGTTTACAAACAAAGTTGTGTTCCCGAGACCAATGTTCCAGGCATTAGTATAACGTGATTCTAGTCCGATTCGGATTGTATTGTCTGCATTGTTTACGTTGTTATTTATATCCTCTGCAAATATATTATTACTGCTGGCAAATATTATTAATGTCAAAAAAAGTAATTTCTTCAGCATTAGTATAGCTATTCCTTTCACTTGTGAGCGTTATTTTATTATTTTTAAAAGCGATAATTGTTTGGTAAAGCACTATAAAAACTCATAAAAGCTCCAATACCCCAACCACCTCTATATGTGGGGTGCGTGGAAACATGTCTACCATTTTCAACTTAGTCAGTTTATAACCTGCCTCGGCAAGGACATTTATATCCCTTGCCATAGATGTGGGTTTGCAAGAAATGTAGACAATATAAGCCGCACCCAACCCCAGTACACGACTCAGGGCTTTTGGGGTCAACCCCTCTCTTGGAGGGTCTACAACAACTATATTGGGCATCTCGCTAATTGTTTGCACTACATCTTTTACATCTCCGCAAAAAAAATGACAGTTGCTTATATTGTTAAATTCCGTGTTTTCCTTTGCCGCCTCTATGGCTCCTTCAACTAAATCTATACCATACACCCGCTTTGCCAAAGGGCTTAATATTTGTGCAATAGTTCCGGTACCGCAATACAAATCATATATTACATCATTGCATTGGTTTTTGTCTGCATTTTGGCAACTGCTGACAAAATCTTTTACGATACCGTACAAAACCTCTGCACCTTTTGTATTTGTTTGAAAAAACGCAGTGGGGTAAATTTTGAACACCAACCCAAAAATAGTATCAGTGTAGAAATTTTGCCCATATAATGGACGAATTTCATCAATTTGCACAACATCGGATAAACTATCGTTTATTGTGTGTAATATGCCAACTATTTTAGCGGAAAGGGGCAGAGCCACAAGATTTTCAACGAAGCGGTCTAACGCTGTGTCCATGCCGGAGGTAGTAACGAGGTTTATAAGTATCTCTTTTGTGTTCGCTCCTTTTCTTACAACTAAATGACGCAGCGTCCCTGTGTGCGTTTTTTTGTTGTAAAAAGATTCCTCTGTTTCCCTAAAAAACATCTGCACAAAAAATAGTATTTGCGTAAAGTCATTATCAACAATGTTACAAAAAATACTATTTATTACCTCATAATAAGCCTTTGTTTTACGCAAACCCAACATCAATGGGCCATCTTTGTAACTATCTCCAAAGGAATATTCCATTTTGTTTCGGTAGGGAGCATTTCCTCCCGTTTCTATCCCCAAAAAATCGTATCCCTTTACCCCTTTGTTGTCAAGCAATTGTAAAACAATCCCCTTTTTTAGCTCCAATTCATATTCATATGGGATATTTTGATAACTACAACCTCCGCATCTGCTAAAATTGGGGCAAAAAGGAGTTATCTCTTTTTCAGATGGTTCTATTACCCGCACCAAATGGGCTTTGTTGCGACGCACATTTGCTTCTACTGTTTGCCCCGGCAGGGTATTTTTTATTTTCACCTTTTTGTTGTTAAAATAGGCAATTCCCGTGTTTGGGTATTCCAACCCCTGTATTTGTAAGATTTTGTTTTTCATTCTTATATTATATCACATTACGTCACTATTTATAAGTATGACAATTCCGCTTGGTAATACGCTTGTTAATATTTTAAAAAAGAACTGTGATAAGCGGAATTGTCATAATACCCACCCTCTAGCTCGCCTTAAAATTGTATGTTGGTCTTAACCTTGTTAATATGTCTGCTGTTGGGGAAATATGGCTAATTATTTCGTCCATGCTTTTGTATGCCATTGGTGCTTCATCCAGGGTTTTTCTGTTAACAGATGTTGTGAAAACCCCGCTCATTTGGGTTTTGAAATCATCTACAGAGAGGGATTTTAAGGCTGCCGAACGGCTCATCAAACGGCCTGCACCGTGGGGAGCAGAGTAGTTCCAGTCCTCATTTCCTTTGCCTATACATATTAGGCTTCCATCTCGCATGTTTATTGGTATTAGCAAGCGTTCCCCAGCCCTTGCCGAAGTCGCCCCCTTGCGTAATATCATAGCGTCTGTATCTATATAATTGTGAATCGTTGTAAAGCGGTCAACCTCTGTAAACTTCATGCCTCGCAAAATAACTTCTATCATAGCAAGACGGTTTAGAGCGGCGTAATGCTGGGTTATTTTCATATCGTGTATGTATTCGTTAAATAAATCGCCGGTAGCATATGCCAAATCTTTTGGAATGTCATTTTTTGGAATGTCTGTTGCATTTTCATTCTTTTTGTTTTTTTGGTTCTTTTTGGTTTTTTTGCTTATTTCACCGTCAATACCGATTTGAGCCGTGCTGCTACCCTTTACGGCTCGGAATGCTTGCTCCTGATAATACTCTGCAACCGATGTGCCAAGGCTACGGCTACCGGAATGAACAATAATATACAAATCGCCTTCATCTGAACGCCCGACTTCTATAAAGTGGTTGCCGCCGCCCAATGTGCCAATACTGCGCCTTACTCTGGACATTTTAACTTTGTCTGCGATTTTTATCTCGGTCAAGTCAATTTTGGCATTAAAAGGATGATCTTCTGAACGAACATCGAACCCGGATGGTATGTCTTGGCGTATTAGTTTATCGAGAGCATCGTAGTCGATTTCTTTCTGTGCAATTTTTACTGTTTCCATGCCGCAACCAATATCTACCCCCACCATGTTTGGGACGATTTTGTCGTTTATCGTCATCGTTGTGCCGATTGTGCAACCCATTCCGGCGTGAACATCGGGCATAATGCGTATTTTGCAGTCCGCAAATTCTTTTCGGTCACAAACTATTTGTATTTGTTTAAGTGATGCATCTTCAAGCTCACTTGTGTAGCAAACAGCGGTATTGTACTTGCCCGTTACTTTTATCATGTCGCGCCCCCTTCTATAGGATAGCTATAGTGTATATTTTCAAAAATATCCTCTATCGCCACAAAAAAACCATCCAGTATGGTAATTGGTACACTGCCAATTTTTGCATACACATTTTTTCGGTAAATGCCTTTCTCCAATGTATGTGCTTCTACAGTTTGGTCTGTTGGGTTCACTATCCAGTATTCTTTCACCCCTGCACTTTCGTATTTTTTGTATTTTATTATCCTATCCATTTTTGCGCTACCGGGGGATATTATTTCTACTATCATGTCGGGTATACCTCGTATACCCTCTTGTGCGATTTTACTTTTGTCACATATAATAGCAATATCGGGTTGTACAACTGTATCGTCACCATCGTTATAGTTTAAACGTACATCTAAAGGGGATGGTACTGCTATACAATTTTTCCCCTTCAAATAAGACCCGATTATAATATTTAGATTACTTAATACAATTTGGTGAGAAAAGTTGGGAGCTGCCATCATATGCGGCACTCCGTCTATAAGCTCGTAGCGGTTGCCATCATCTTTCCAACTTGCATAGTCTGTGTATGTTTGTTTTTGCTGTTTTGGTTGCCTTTGCTCTTGCAGTGCTGCCATATATTCCACCTTTACAACTTAGTACCAGCCTGTTTAAAACACAACAAAAATATCCGTTATTTTCATAGAAAAACCATCCAATATACCGATTGGAACACTGTCAGAACCTGCATATACACACTTTTGGTAACTGCCCTGTTCCAATGTATAAGTTTCTACAGTTTGGTCTGTTGGGTTCACTATCCAGTATTCTTTCACCCCTGCACTTTCGTATTTTTTATATTTTATTATCCTATCCATTTTTGCGCTACCGGGTGATATTATTTCTACTACCATATCAGGCACACCTCGTATGCCCTCTTGTGCGATTTTACTTTTGTCGCATATAATAGCAATATCGGGCTGTACCACTGTATCGTCACCATCGTTATAGTTTAAGCGTACATCTAAAGGGGAGGAGAGAACCACGCAATCCTTTCCCCTCAGATAATGCCATATTATAGAACTTATATTAATCTGTATACTTTGGTGAAGAATGCCGGGAGCCGCCATCATATGCGGCGCTCCGTCTATAAGCTCGTAGCGGTTGCCATCATCTTTCCAACTTGCATAGTCTGTGTATGTTTGTTTTTGCTGTTTTGGTCGCCTTTGCTCTTGCAGTGCTGCCATATATTCCACCTTTACAGCTTAGACAAATCCGGCAAATTCCCCTCTGCGTCCGGGGCTTTCGCCAAGTATTCCCTTATCGCTGCTTCTTGCTCATCTTTCATTGGCTTGCAGCCTCTTATTTTGCCTGTGCCGGCAAGTATTGATTGTGCGTGGCCTGCACAACCGGGGTTACCACAAGCACCGCAGTTAAAACCGGGTAGCAGTTTTATTAGTGTTTCTAATCTTTCATCTAACGCTACTTTTAAAAATTTGTCGGCAACACCAAGCACCGCACCTAAAACAAGGCCAATAGCCAGCACAATCAGAATAGGTATAAAAATAGTCTGTATCATATCTTAACCTCCCAATCCTGAAAAGCCAAAGAAAGCCATCGCCATAATAGATGCAGTAACAAGGGCAATAGGTACCCCTTTAAAACCCTCGCGAGTGTTAGATAGCTCCAAGCGTTCCCTTATTGTGGAAAAAACAAAAATAACAAGGGCATACCCAAAGGAGATACCAAACCCGCTAACTATAGTTTGCACAAAACTTAGTGTTCTGTCTATATTAAGCAATGCCGCACCAAGAACGGCACAGTTTGTCGTTATAAGCGGCAAATATACGCCCAGGGCTTTGTACAACCCCTCCATGTACTTTTTCATAAACATTTCTACAAATTGCACAAGGCTTGCAATAACAAGTATAAATACTATAGTACGCATAAACTCTAGGTGATATGGCACCAACACAAAGTGAAAAATTAACCATGTTACGGCGGAGCTAATAGTTATAACGAAAACAACTGCTGCTCCCATCCCAAGTGCAGAGCTAGATTTTTTGCTAACCCCAATAAAAGAGCATATACCTAAAAATTGAGCCAGCAAAATGTTGGCAACAAGGGTTGCTCCTATAAAAATTCCAAACAACTCCATTTATACCCTCCTATCCTTTCGCCTTAGTGGTAGCGGTTTTTTGTGATTTTAGGGCGGCTTTTTTTTGGTTATTTTTGCCTACAGCAATGGTAGACATTATGCCGACTATAATCCCTAGCATTAAAAATGCGCCCATTGGTTGTACAAGAAAGCCAATTGCATATTCTTGCGGGAACACATTTAGTCTAAAAAAGCCGAAATCTACAAAACCCCTGCCAAAAAACTCTCTAAAAAAAGCTATAACAGCAAGGGCGAATATTATACCCAAGCCATTGCCTATTGCATCGTATATAGATGCCAAAACAGTGTTTTTTGCTGCAAAAGCCTCTGCGCGGCCCATTATAATGCAGTTTACAACAACAAGGGAAAGAAAGACCCCAAGAGCCGCAAACAAATCGGGCATAAATGCGTGTACCATCATTTCCATAATAGTTATAACACCGGCAATGATAGTAATGTAGGCGGGTATTCTGATTTCATCCGGAACAAACTTTCCTACTATTGCTATTATAGTGTTTGTCATTATCAACGAAACTAAAATAATGACTCCAAGCCCAACGGAGTTGACCAAAACAGCAGTAACACCAAGAGCAGGACACAAGGAAAGCAAGAGCTTAAAAATAGGATTTTCTTTAAATATCCCTGCCGTTAAAACTTCTTTATAGTTGTATTTTTTGTGTTTTGCTTCCATACCCTACCTCCTGTTCATGAAGTCTTGGTGCAGTTCACCGATAGCTCTTACTATTGGTGTAGTTGTGTTTGTAGCCCCGGTCAAAATGTCTATTTGGCTGCCGGCATGAGTGCCTATTAAACTTGCGGCAAAATCCGGCTCATCTACTATGCGGGCGCCAAACCCGGGGGTTTCGCTATGGGACAGCACAGAAAAGCTAGTAAAATTGCCATCAAAGTCTATCCCCATCATGTAGTTTATAGGACCTCCAAAACCAGGTACAATTTTGTGATAGATAAAACCTATCGGCTCCCCACCTTCAAAAACTTCTAATATCTGTATGATATGGGGGGATTCTATTTCTTCTCCTTCTGCCAGTATTTCAAAATTGTCGGCGGTGGGAAACGCAAAGTTAACTGCCGCTCTAAAGGCTTGGTACTGAGCTTCGGCAATAATGGGAGCTGTTATGGTGTTAACGCCAGCCATTGCGCCTGTAACAACAGCAGACACAAGCCCAAGAAAAAGGCTAAGGTAAATTATTTTTTTCATATGTCACTTCCATCATTCATCATTATTTATTGTTTAATGATATAATTATAATTGGGTTAAAACGGTGAACCCAATGACTACAACTGTTGCTATTGCAAAGGCAATAGCGGAACTACGTATTTTTTTGTTTGTGTTTTCTGTCGTTACATTTGCTGTTTTGGAGTCTATCAAGGGCGTTAGCATGTTCATGAGCAAAATAGAAAACGCAACCCCTTCTGTTGGTGAAGCAGTAAGCCTAATAAGCAATGTAAACATGGCAAGCCCCACCGCAAATATTACTTTGCCCTGACGGTTAATGGGTGTTGTAATGGGATCGCTTGCCAAAAAGACTGCACCAAACACAATACCACCGGTGAGCAAATGAGCAACAGGATACCAAAAACCGGCACCTATGATGAATCCGTATACAAGCATTATTACATAAACCGTACCCATATAAAATATAGGAGTTACCCAATCAGCAACTTTTTTGTAACACATGTACCCCAACGCCACCAGCAGAGCCAACCGAGATGTTTCGCCAACAGAGCCAGGTACTGTGCCTAAAAACATGTTTATTATACCACCGGTATTAGCGAAATAGTTTGCCAGCTCCTGTGGTGTCATAATCCAGTTTGCAGTGGTAAGTGCCGCAAGCGGTGTGGGTTGCGTAATAATATCAGGCAGATACCCTACTGTCAAAACGGTTCCGCCAAAGGTGAGAGCGTTAAAAATAAGACCCACTGCAACGGGGTTAAATATATTTTGCCCATAGCCACCGTATATAAGTTTGCCTATAATTTCTGCAAAAATCGCAACAATAGCTACAACATACAGATGAGCAGTAGGCTGCATGGCAAGAGCCAAAATAAGCCCTGTTACCACTGTTTCCCCCGTTCTTATTTTGTGTTTGTAGGGGGCAATACGCTCTTTAAATGAGGTAAAACTCTTTTTTTCCAGTGCATCCATTGCCATATGAAAACCGAGATGGGCAATAGTGCTGGCTGTGCAGGCGACTAAAATCATCAGTGCAACATGGGCGGCAGTTTCTATGCCAAATACCATAAAGCGGTTATAAATAGCCCAAACCGCAACAAAAAGGGCGGCTTTAATAACAGTTGCAACAATGTCTTCGTGTCTGTTCCCGACTTTTGTGTGTGGGGCGGGTTTTAAAGGAAAGTTCATTGTTTTTTCAATTCCTTTCGTTGTTTATTTTTGTAGTGTAAAGGCTTTCGCTTTTTTTGCATTATCGGAAACATCTATAAATGATGAGCAAACAAAACTGCAAACGCCACATTCTATACATTTATCAGCACCGAGCTGTTTAAGTGTTTCTTTGTTTTTTAGCTTAAATGCTCCAATAATCTGTATTGGTTGCAATCCTGCCGGGCAGTGTCTTATACATGCACCGCAACGGGAGCAAGGGGATTGCTCGTGTTCGGCATTTGCTATGCACACAAAGCCGTTTGTAACAGGAGTTACGGAAAGGTTATCTGTAATTACTGCACTGCCGCGGAGGGGTCCGCCGTGTACCAGCCTTGCGTTTTTGGGAACACCAGCGGCATAACCGCCCATTTCTGCTACTATATCAGAAAGTATTGTGCCGATACGCACTTTTACATTTTGTTGGTTTATAAAACCATCTCCAGCCAAAGTTATAACACGCTCATATAGCGGCAAAGCATTAGTTAGTGTTCTGGCAAATTCTATTACTGTAGAAACGTTTGTGGATATAACGCCTGCCTCTATCGGCAAAACTTTAAATGTTTTGTCCCATATTTTTTTTATTAATGTTCGTTCAAAGCCCATTGGGTATATGTCCGGCATTTTGGTGATTTTTATTTCTTGGAAATCCCCTAAAATTGCGGACAGTTTCTCGAAACCTTCTTTGTTGCTTTCTCTTATAACTATTACACACTCCTTGGCATCTGCCGCTTTCAGCAAAGTTAAAGCACCTTTTGCAAGAAGTGCAGGGTATGTGGTTATATTATATTCGTCTGCCGTTATAAATTGTTCATCCTCTATAGCATTGATTAGTATAGATGTTACATTTTTTGTGTTACGGAATTTTGTAAAGGTAGGCGTGCCGCTGCCGCTCAGACCAAGAACGCCTGCATCTTTCATGTGTTTTTTAATCTCATCACCTGTAAATGACAAAATATCTTCTACAGGGTCAAAAAGTAATTCTTTTTCGTCTTTAAAATCATTTTCGATAATAATGTGGTTCGTTTTTTTTAGAGAGATATGATCTCTTTTTTCTATTGCTGTTACTGTGCCTGAAACACTGGAAAACAAAGGCAGTTTATTATGATCGTTGCCTGTTGCGAGTTTGGTGCCAATTTTAACAACATCTCCCACATTTACATGTGTTGTAAAGTCCTCAAACGCCATGTTTTTTAGGGGGATAGCCACTAGTTTTGGGGTATATTCCGACACAGGTTTGCTGTTTGTTAACGTTTTTTGCATATCTAGCTTTATGCAGTTTTGTCCGCTAAAAAAACCCACTCCATCACCTCTTTCTTTAATAATTTTCTACACTAAAATTGTAAATGATATACCCTTTGCTGTCAAGTATATATAGTTCCGCATTTCATTGTCCTTATCCTTTTTTTGAAACTGCCGATTGAGGGCGAGAGACAGGTCGGGTGGTGTTATATGGGTGTTTTGGTAGAAAAAAAGATATTAAAAAGATGTTTCTGATGCGAACTAACGAAGACTCTATGTGTGACTTTATGGTTGAGCGTATTATTCCTACGCACTAAAAGGAAAAATCCGGCAATTCAGTGCATTTTTTAAGGTGTTTTTCAAGGTATTTTTTGGAGAAAATAAATTTTCAAATTTTTTTGTTAATTTACTTGATTTTTTTTTAAAAATATGTTACCATATGATTACATCTTAGAAACAGAGGAAAGCAATGATAAAAATATCCAATGTTACCAAAATATATGAGAATGGCGCAAAAGGCGTAGACGGCGTTTCTCTTGAAATCAACAAAGACGACTTTGTTTTTATAGTGGGTTCTTCCGGCTCCGGCAAAACATCGCTAATACGCATGTTGTTAAAAGAGATGGAGCCTACTAGCGGTAAAATAATAATAAACAAAACAGATATTACTCAGCTGGAGCATAAGTTTGTGCCGTTTTTTAGACGGCAGTTGGGTGTTGTTTTTCAAGATTTTAAGTTGTTGCCTAACAAAACAGTATATGAAAATGTAGCCTTTGCTATGCTTGTTACAGAAGCAACCGGCCGCGAAATACGCCGCAACGTACCTACCGCTCTTGCTATGGTCGGTCTTGGACGCAAAGCAAAATCCTATCCGGATCAGCTTTCCGGCGGGGAAAAGCAGCGGTGTGCTTTGGCGAGAGCCATTGTGAATAAACCTCCGATTTTAATAGCAGACGAGCCAACAGGAAACCTTGATCCGGAAACGGCATGGGAAATAATGATGTTGTTGGAAGACATTAATCTTAGGGGAACGACTGTGGTGTGTGCCACCCACGCAAAGGAAATAGTTGACAGAATGCAAAAAAGAGTAGTAACCATACACAAAGGACATCTGCTTAGGGATATAGAAAAAGGCGGTTACGGCGATGAAGATTAGAAATCTAAGATACTTCTTGTCAGAGTCTATCAGGTCTATGATAAGAAACAGGTTAATGAGCTTGGCATCTATCATAACTGTTGCCAGTTGTATCTTGATACTTGCCATATCCTATTTTATTGTTACAAATGTTAACCAGTTAATGGAAAACATAGGTCAAAGTATGCTCATTATAGTTTTTGTGGAAGATGAGGCGACGGATCACGAAGTGGATGTGTTAGAATCACAACTTGTTAATATACCCCACATTGTTGATATTAGCTTTACATCTGAAGAAGAAGCCTTTGCAAGAGCTGCGGATGAATGGGGTATGGAGCCGGAACTTTTGGAAGGACTTCCGCATATTATGCCTAGATCCTTTTCTTTGGAATTGGATGCATTAGAAAACCAGCATTATGTAGTTAATTATGTTACAGGGTTGGACAGTGTAATGCATATTAGGCATGACCAAGAAGGCATGGATATATTTATCGGTATTAGCCGTACAGTTAGTATCGTTAGTGCTATCGTCATAGCCTTTTTGGGTGGTATATCTACAGTTATAATTATTAACACAATAAAAATTACTGTTTCTGCTCGAAAAAACGAGATAAATATTATGAAATATGTTGGTGCAACAGACTGGTTCATACGCTGGCCTTTCCTTATGGAAGGAGTGCTGATAGGAGTGCTTGGTGCATTGACCGCTTTGGGAGCCAGTTATTTCATATATACTTATGCAGTTGTTTCGATAGTAGACGGTGTCCTTGGTGCATTTTTCGCAATATTGTTTTTTGAACCAAGGGATGTGGGGGAGGTCTTTCTAATGCTCGCCCCTATATGCGTTGCTATGGGTATATGTATTGGTGTGGCGGGAAGTGCAACATCTATACGAAAATACCTTAGAGTTTAGTGTTGTTTGAATAGTTTGAAAGGATGGTTTTGTGAAAAAGAAAAATTCTTTAAAACTGCTGGCTGTTACGTTGGTTGGAGTAGTTTCTTTTAGCACCTTTGTTCTTGGCGGTGGTGGCGATTTGGCTCAACGCCAGGCAGATTTGGCTCGCCAAGCGGCGGAGGCACAAGCAAATTTGGATGGCTTAGCCGGACAAATAAGTGTCATAAGCCGAGAAATTGCAAGTATAGAAAGCGATTTGTGGGAAGTTATAGATGAGCTAAACAATATAACAGCTCACTTGGAAATGACGAGAGAAACACTGTATGAAATAGACAACGATTTAACCGAGGCGATAATCAGTCGCCAAGAACAGCAAGAAAGGCTTGTTGCTAGGGCTCGTGCCATGCATATGAACGGAACAGCAACCCACCTGGACGTTCTTCTTAGTGCGACAGATTTTACAGACTTGCTAATGCGTATGGAGTTTGTAAATAGGTTAATAGAACACGATCAAAATTTGGTTAGTGATTTATTGGAAACTGAAGAAATTATAGAACATAGCTTGCGTGCGATAGAGATAGAAGAACAACGCTATATGGCGTTTGAACTGCAACACACTACTCGCATGAATCAGTACGAAGCCAAAATGGAGGAACGCTCGGCAATTCTTAATCGAATGCAAGAAGATGAACGCAGAGAAGCTCAGATATTGTTTAATATAGAGCGAGATGTTAGAGAAGTTGAGCGACTAATACAAGCTGCGGCTCGTGCTGCAAGAGCACCTTCGGGTCCGAGCAACAATCGGATTTTGGTAGATGTTCCTAATCTTGGAGGGCGCTTAGATTGGCCTGTTCCTGCTCGTAGTGTTATATCCTCCGGTTATGGTATGCGCCGTAGCCCAATATCCGGCCGCAACGAGTTTCACACAGGTATAGACATTCCTGCACCAAACGGAACAAACTTTGTAACGGCGGGCAGCGGTGTTGTAACCTTTGTTGGTTGGATGAATGGTTTTGGAAACACAATAATAATAGACCACGGTGGTGGTGTTAGTACTCTATACGCCCACAACTCTTTAAACAGTGTTGCTGTTGGGCAAAGTGTTCAAGCAAGGCAAATTATTGGCAATATTGGCAGTACCGGCTGGTCCACGGGACCACACAGCCATTTTGAAGTGCGGGTTAATGGGCAGCATATTGACCCTATGTACTTTCTGTTAAATTAGTTTTTAGAGGACTCCCAAAAGGCTTCACGTGCGAAAATATAGCAAATTAACTTTTCGTTAACTTTTTTAGTTCAAAAAAGTTGATTTGCTTCCCTTAGTTTCGTTGTTTTTCGGGAGTTTTCTTCAGATAATTTGTACGTTGAATTTGGGCAACCTCTTCTGTTGTAAGGGGTTGCCTTTAATTCTACAAAAATTGTTGGAGGTAATCAATGTTGGAGTACTCCGGTGAGAAGCTAAATGTTTTTCAAGGGCTTTCGCCTAAAAGTTTAATAAAGCGGTATGGTAGCCCTTTGTATGTGTACAACGAAAAGATAATAAGAGAGAATTGCCGTAAAATGAAATCTCTTGTGTCTTACCACAACTTTAACGTACACTACAGTGCAAAAGCTAACAGCAACTTGGCCATTTTGCAAATAATACGAGACGAAGGTTTGATGGTAGACGCTATGTCACCAGGTGAGATTTTTGCAGAAATGGAAGTTGGTTTTACCCCAAAACAAATTTTGTACGTTGCAAATAATGTAAAAAAAGAGGACATGCTATATGCCATAGAGCGTGGTATTTTGATGAGCATAGATTCTATATCCCAATTGGAGCAGTACGGTGAGCTAAACCCCGGCAGCAAAGTGGCTTTGCGGTTTAACCCCGGTGTGGGTGACGGCCACAACAAAAAAACAATAACAGCAGGTAAGGGAACAAAATTTGGCATAGAAATCTCTATAGAAAACATAGTGCAAATAAGAGAAATTTGTAAGAAATTTCATATAAAAATAGTAGGTGTTCACATGCACATTGGATCGTTATTTACCAACAGTGCTGTTTTTATAGAAAGTGTTAAAATCATTTGTGGTGTTTCTCGTAATTTTGACGATTTAGACTTTATAGACCTTGGAGGTGGTTTTGGCGTGCCTTACCGCAAACAAGAAGGAGAAGAAGGCTTGAATTTGCCAAAGCTGCGAGAAGATTTAGACCAACTGCTATATGCTTTTGCCCGAATATACGGTAAGGATATAGAGTTCAAAATAGAGCCGGGTCGGTTTATTGTCGCAGAAAGCTCTGCAATATTAGGCACCGTAACCTCTATAAAAAGAAATTACGGAATAAAATTTGTGGGAACAGACATAGGTTTTAACGCATTTTTACGACCGGCAATGTACGATGCTCACCACGACATTGAAATTTTTTCCCAATCCAAAGGCCCAAAATTAGTAGAAAAAGTGCATATAGTTGGAAACATTTGTGAAAATAGTGATAACTTAGGCGAAAACCGTATGATACCTCAAACGAAAGAAGGCAACATAGTAGCAGTGATGGACACGGGGGCATATGGTCATGTTATGTCATCAAATTATAATAATATGCTGCGTCCGGCTCAAGTGTTAATACGCCACAATTCTCAACCTGTTTTGATAAGGGAAAGAGATCGGATAGAAGATTTAATATCCAAGGATATACCTATAGAGCTGTAGAGCTGTAGAACAATTTAAAACGGAGCTGCTATATAAAACATATAAGGAGAGTATAATGTTAGAGCAATTAGAAAAGATTCACGGTGAAATGGTAAATATAAGACGGCATTTTCATATGAATCCGGAACTGTCTTATAAAGAAGTAGAAACCCCTGCGTATATTACAAAATATCTGCAAAATTTGGGGATAGAGGATATCCGCACAAATGTTGGAGGCAGAGGGGTGGTCGCCACAATAAAAGGCAAAAACCCGGGCAAAACTGTGGCTCTGCGAGCCGATTTTGACGCACTGCCAATACCTGACGAAAAGGATGTACCGTATAAATCTACCGTTCCCGGTGTAATGCACGCCTGTGGCCATGATGGCCATACCGCATCCCTTTTGGGGGTTGCAAAAGTGCTAAGCCAAAATACAGACAAGATAAACGGCTCTGTTCGCCTTATTTTTCAGTTTGCCGAAGAAAAATCTCCCGGTGGGGCCATAGAAATGATAAAAGACGGCTGTATGGATGGGGTAGATGCAGTTTTTGGGTCTCATCTCAGCACTAAAATATCTGTGGGAGAGTATGGATATAGGGCGGGGGCATTTATGGCAATGCCGGACGAATATACTATAACAATAAAAGGCAAAGGTGGTCATGGTGCAGCTCCCCATCAAACAATAGACTCTATTGTTGTTGCTGCAAATCTCGTTATTAATTTGCAACAAATAGTTAGCCGCCGTATCGACCCGCTAAAGCCTGCCGTTGTTACTGTAGGGCAAATAAATGGTGGCAACGCCTTTAACGTTATTGCCGATTCCGCTACAATCGTAGGGACAGTACGCACGTATGACGATGAAGTTCAGAAAATAATACAAACTGAAATGGAACGCATAACAAAAGCGACTTGCGATCTTTCAGGGGCAACCTTTGAAATAGAATATTTGCGGGGATACCCTGCGGTTATAAACGACAAGGCTTCAACAGAGCTAGTAACACAAAGCCTTAAAAAAATTGTAAATCCAAAGAAAGTAATTGAGCTAGAGCCTAGTATGGGCGGAGAAGATTTCGCTTATTATCTTCAAAAAGTACCGGGATGTTTTTTTAATACGGGAGCAGGGAACGAAGAAAGAGGGATAATATACCCTCATCACCACCCTAAATTTGATATAGATGAAAACGGCCTGCTATTTGCAAGTAAAGCACTGCTCACTATAGCTTTAGACTATCTAAGTGAGGTAAGTAATTGAAACACCTAGTTTTAACCATATTTTTTTTACTGTTTAACACAGCTGTAACACGTGCTGATACGACAGAATCGTATTTAGTTTACAACATTTATGACGAAGATTCACAATGCCAGACACTTTTTTCGTCACAAGAAAGCACCTATGAGCAACGACCCGCAAACATTGATGTTTCACCTATTTCTTTTGTATTTGCCGAAAGGGAGTTTGGTTACGAACCATTTACAGCACAACACTTTTCTTCTATGGGTCCCGTTAGGTTTAGTATACTTAATAATAATCCTGTGCCTGTTTATGAGGTGAGGGTCAGCGTATCTTCACCGACTTTTGAGATACACCGCGGTCTCTCTGCTCAAACGGCGAACTGGCCGGGGTCTCACCCAAACAACCCTGAAGGCGACGGAATAACGGAGCTCCCGAGTGCAATTTACCCACCGTCCCAAAGAAGCAGAAATGTGCAAGTACGCCCAATTGTTGGTCTTTTGCCCGGTGAACACAATGCCTACCTTGAAATACGGGGTGTAGTTGACGGTGAAAATGTTGCTGTAAACGTACCCATCTCTTTTACCGTAACCGGGGAAGCTCCTTTCATTCCTGACCCTGAGCCGGAGCCGGAGGAGCC
>WRKF01000188.1 GCA_009778165.1 Defluviitaleaceae bacterium | reverse complement strand
CGGGAAATATCTGCGAACTCGTCCACTACAACCGGATCGACAATATAGGCGGGGACACCTATTTTTTTGCCTATCTCATAAGATATAAGCCCTCCAAGGTTAGATGCGTGTTCACCGGAAACCCCGGCTTTCAAATCTCGTGCCATTGCGTCGTTTACTTCATATGTGCCGCCTATCACGGGTTTGATAAGGCCGCCCATACCCACAACAGCAGATAGCTCTGCCACGTCTATCTCCTTTTTTTTCAAGAAAGCCTCTATTATCCCCATTCTAAAACTGTACTGATCAGCTATTTTTTCAAATGGGGCAAGCTCCTCTGTGGTATGTCTCAGTGTTTCGTCAAATTTTTGGTTCTCCCCTTCAAAATACCCTATTTTTGTAGAAGTGGATCCCGGGTTTACAACTAGTATTTTTATCATTTTAAAAATTCTCCCACTAAAAGAGTAGCGATAACGCAATGGAAATAGTTTTGCTCTCTGTAGAATCTGCACGAGATGTAAGTATTATTGGGCGTTTTGCCCCAAGCACAACACCTCCGCTTTTTGCCCCGGCCAAAAAGGCAAGAGATTTGTACAGGATATTGCCCGCTTCTATATCCGGGCAAAACAACAAATCAGCATCACCGCCAACAGGGCTGTTTATCCCCTTTATAGCACAAGATTCTTTTGATACGGCATTGTCTAACGCCAAAGGACCATCGATTATAGCTTCCTGCAAAAAGCCGCCTTTGTGATCTTTAATTATCTCTTCATATTCCAGTGTTACCTGCATTTTGGGGTCAACCTTTTCTTTTGCTGCCAACAGGGCTACTTTTGGTTTGCTCAAACCCAGGTTGTTAAGAGCCTCTACGCAATTTTGCAATATTTCCTTTTTTGTATTTATGTCCGGGGCTATGTTAATTGCAGCATCTGCAACAAACAACAACTTGTGATAGACAGCCACTTCAAACGCAGCAATATGGCTTAGGTTTTTTCCCGTACGCATACCGTGTTCTTTGTTCAAAGCTGCTTTCATTACAACAGATGTGTCCACTAAACCTTTCATTAGTGCTTTAGTTTCTCCTTGGTTTACTAAATCAACGGCTATTTTGCAAGCGGCGGCGGCATCGGTTTCGTGTATTATCTCAAACTTTTCTGTTGTCAGTTCTTCTATTTTCTGCTTGTCTCCAACCAAAACAAAATCGGCTATTCCTTGTTCCTTGGCTATTTTGACAGCTTCCAACACATGTGCATCTTGTGCCACTGCCACGCTTATCTTGTTTTTTTTGTTTTGAGTAAGTTTTATAATGTCACTAAAATTAGATAACATCTCTGCCCTCCATGATGGAAACCCAATTTTTTTATTTTTTGGGGTTGTTTTTAGAGTCTATGTAAAGGTTTACACATAACCCGCCAAATGACAGACCAAAACCTATTATCATAAACAAAACTGCTGTACCTGTCATGATTTCCTCCTTTTTTAAAACCTTGGGCGCTGCCCCGAACCCCATTATATTTTTGCTGCTTTTTTTAAAAACAACAGAGGTGTGGGGGCAGAACCTTCACAATCTTAATATTATTCCTTTTCATAGTCTTCTATGTTTCTACGCCATTTTATACGCGGCAATATTGCCATACCCAATATCATCGTAAGGGCTGTGCCACCGTGTACAATAATAAGAACCTCTGTGGAATGTGCAGCTGCACCACCGCCTATAAAGTCTACTACCCATGTGGCAGTTATAGCAGCCACCACAACGGGGAAAATGTATTTTATAGGAATAAGCCACCAGTTGGTAATTTTAATGTAAGCATTTTTGTTAACAAAAGCCTGTATTTCCGGTGCTTTTTTAAATAACCAAATAACACAAATAACTTGCAAGAAGCCACCTATCGTTAAAAAGTAGTCTATAACGTAGTTTACGATGGTTAGCAGGTGAACCCCTGCCCCCGTAGCGTATAGCAAGCTGGCAAAAAAACCGATTATACATGTTATTGTAAACATTTTTTTACGCTCAACATTAAACTTTTCCACGAAAGGCTGCGAAAAAGCCTCTATAAGGCTGACAAAAGAGGTCATGCCGGCAATAAGCAAAACCAAGAAGAAGAAAGTGGCAAACCACGGACCAACAGCACCCATAAGGTTAAATGCTACGGGAAACACAGTGAAAACAAGCCCCGCACCACCGGTAGCAACATCATCTACAGCAACACCCTGTTGTGTAGCCATGTAACCTAAAATAGAAAATACAGCAGTAGCAGCCACCATTGCTATACCAATATCAGCAAAACCTATTGTCATGGCAGTGTTTGTTATTTCACTGTTCTTTTTAAGATAACTACCGTACGTTATCATTATACCCATACAAACACTGAGGCTAAAAAAGATTTGCCCGTATGCGGCTATCCAAACACCGGGGGTCGCAAGAACTGCAAAGTCCGGTGTGAACAGTGCGTTAAGCCCTGCTGTAGCACCCGGTAGCGTTGTAGCCCATATCATCAAGCCGACCATAAAAATAAACATAAGAGGTAAAAGTATAACGTTAAACCGCTCCAACCCACTTTTTAAATCACGAGATGAAACGAGCCATGTGCCGCCCCACAGCACAACAAGGGACGCAACAACGGGCCAGTTTATTGCCCCAAGCACAATAGGGTTACCGGTAGCCCCTAAAAACTCACCAAAGAAAAAGCCACCGGGGTCAGGACCCCAAGCCATCCCTTGGATAGAGAAAATAAGGAAATTTACAGCCCAGGCAAGTATAACTACATAGAAAAACACTATCATGCCTGCAACCATGGTACCCATCCAACCCAAAAACTCCCATTTTTTGTTTATGCGGGCGTATGCTAACGGACCGGCACCTCGCCATTTAGAGCCAACGGTAAACTCCAAAATAAGGATAGGTAAACCCGCAGTAAAAAAAGCAATAAAATAAGGGATAAAAAACGCCCCACCCCCATTGTCAAACACGGTTGCGGGATAGCGCCATATGTTCCCCAACCCAACGGCAGAACCAACAGCCGCAAGCACAAAGGTAAATCTGTTCGACCAAAAACTATCACCGGATTTTTGTTGCATAATTATATTCCTCCTAAAAAGTAATAAATAATTTAAAAATAATTTAAAATAAACTTCTAACTTTTCCGGAATTCAAACTTCCAAAAAAGTCCATTTATATTGTAATATATTTGCGATTTTTATGCAATAGTATTAGTGCGAAATTTAACATGAATGAAATGTGGCGATTATCTTATTGTTTTGTTTTTGTTATCTTTTGCTATCTGTTATATAGCTATGTTCCAATCACATGAAATACGGAACTGCTTACGGAACTGCTACAAACAATCTATTTCACAAGTTGCAGTTATTCATCCGTATATACAAAAAAATCTATATCAAAACCTACAAAAAAAGTGAGATTTTCCACGAGAAAATCTATAACACGGCTGTCGTTGCCGCCGTAAAAAATAATCAGCGAACCTCTTTTGAACCAACGTGGAGAAGCCTCCGGCATCCACGTTACTTTAAATGTTAGGAAATTGGGCCAATCAGGAGAGGCTACACCGCTTATATGAATTAAAATGGAGGCTTTTTCCATAATTTCGTTTGAATCATATATTTCAACACGAAGCATTTCGCCCTCAACATAAACGAATTTTGCCATAGCGGATAGTGGAGCGGTCATGCTACCACCAGGAAATATCTGCCCTTCTTCAAAAGAAAAGCCGTTTGCTGTCAACAATTCGAGAAAATTTTCATAATCGAAGGAATCGTCTGCGGTTTCGCTTGTGGTATGCTCGTTGTTTTGCTGTGTTATTTGCTCAAATTCTGTATCCGTAAACAAAATAGGAACACTCGTATTGCCAACCTCATTTTGCTGTGTTGCATCGTAAACGCCATCTATATTGTAGTCAGTATAGCCCAAGTATAACCCATTTGTGCAACCACTCAAAAGGATGATTGCTATTGCCATACCAAAACCCAATATCATTTTTTTCGTTTTTATTTTTATTTTCATCAAAGGCTCCATAAAACCTCCACAATCAGGTAAAGACTACCCCTGTTGTTCCAAAGACAGTACGGTTTAATATTTGTTAATTATTTTCAAAATTAGGAATAGCACCCTTTATCATATCAGCCCATTCTCTTGTATTACAATTGGGGCATTTTAACTTTCTCTGACTGCCTCCATTGATTCCACACATTGACTGCCATAAAGTATCAGGTTTGTATAATGCGGAACATTTCACACATCTATAATGATAGTGTTTAAAAATGTAGATATAAACCGCTAATATGCCGATTATAGCACCGATAACTAAAATAGTTGCGATAATTAACATGATGTTTTGGTACATAACAAAACCCCCTCATTAGTGTCATAATTTGTTATTTCTAATTTTAACCGCCAAAACAGCGGTTATTCTTTTATTTAATAACAATATTATACACGTTTTGCGCACAGAAGTAAAGAACGTTTGTGGCTGTAAAAAACTTTTTCTTGAAAACTTGAACAAAATCTCATATAATGATTATGAAGGAGTTAAAAAGTTCCATGTCAAAATTTGTGAGGGCGTTATGGATAAAGACAATAATCAACAAGATATAGGTAAAGAGAATGGCAAGCAAGACAAGATATATTGGCATGACGCATTTTACGTTGCACTCCAATTAGAACTCTATGATTATAATTATGTCCTAACCTTTGAAGATGAACACCAATTGAGCAAGGAAGCCCTCAAAATAGACGTTCTCATAATCAAAAAGACGGCAGATGTTAAGATAGACAAAAATATAGGGCGGATATTCAAAAATCATAATATCTTTGAGTACAAATCCGAAAAAGACAACCTTTCTGTTTGGGATTACAATAAGGTCATAGGTTATGCGATGATTTACTCTGCTTTTGAGGAAATCCCAATAGAAGATATAACAATCAGCTTTGTTGTTACCCCAAAACCCATGAAATTATTCGGCCATCTTGTAAATAACAGAGGATTTGAGGTTGAAGAAGTTAGCAACGGCATATACTACGTTAAAGGCGATATTTTCAAAGCACAGATAATTGAAAGCAAGAGATTGACCGCAGAGGAAAATGTCTTTTTGAAAAACTTGCGGAGCAGTTTAACAAAGATGGATGTGCAGGAAGTATTTGAGGCTTACAGGAAATACGGAATATCGGAAAAAGTAAATATTTATCTTGATAGAGTATTGGGTGCAAACCAATCAATTTTGGAGGAGGTTTTAGCGATGACTAGTGTTGCTGTGCGACAAATTATTTTTGAACATTTTGAAAAAGACGGTACGTTTGATCGGCTTAGAAACGAAGCACAAGAAAAGGGACTAGAAGAAGGACTAGAAAAAGGACTAGAAGAAGGACTGGAAAAAGGACTAGAAAAAGGACTAGAAGAAGGACTAGAAAAGGGACTGGAAAAAGGACTAGAAAAGGGACTAGAAGAAGGACTAGAAAAAAAGGCTCGTGAAACCGCCCTTGAAATGTTAGGCGATGGCTTTACTCCTGAACAAGTTACGCGTTATGTGAAAATGTCACTTGAATGGGTAAAAGGTTTAACGGAATAAAGCGAATAACAAAGAGGAAAACGGTGCTATGAGCGGGTTTCAAAACAAAATTAGAGGCGTTCTAATGCGAACTTACAAACTCTTTATGTGAGAATTTATGGCTGAAGCTATGTGTGGGTGGTAAAGAATTTTTTTGTTCCGAGCGTTTGTTGTATAATATTTTTGTAATTCTCGACAATTCTCGACACAAAAAACCTCTTGTTCATACATAGAGTCAGCCTTAAAGTCAGCTATAGAGTCTCACATAAAGAGTTTCATAGTTCGCATTAGAACGAAGTAAATTTTCGGAATATGCAGAGGCACAACGCCTATTTTCTCTCGCTTCCCTACTCCTCTTCTAACTTCAGCACACTCATAAAAGCACTTTGGGGAACTTCCACATTTCCTATGTTACGCATCCGTTTTTTCCCTTCTTTTTGTTTCTCTAACAACTTCTTTTTACGGGTTATATCACCACCATAACATTTAGAGAGAACGTCCTTTCGCAGTGCACTCACTGTTGTCCTGGCAATTATTTTGCCGCCAATCCCTGCTTGTATCGGTATTTCAAACTGGTGACGGGAAATTTCCTTTTTTAGCTTTTCGCAAATTTTTCGCCCTCGCTCATAAGCACTAGACTTGTGAACGATAAAACTTAACGCATCTACCACCTCTTTGTTTACCAAAATATCTAACTTTACAAGCTCCGACTCCTGATAGTTTGTTAGCTCATAATCAAATGATGCATAGCCCTTGCTGCGAGATTTTAATACATCAAAAAAATCGTAAATAATTTCATTTAGAGGCATATTGTATATAAGCGTGGCACGGTTTGTGCCGGTATATTCCATGCTTACATATTCCCCGCGCCGCTCTTGACAAAGTTCCATTACTGAACCAATATATTCCGGTGGCAGCATTACTAAAGCTCTAACCATGGGCTCTTCTATTTTTTGTATTTGAGTAACTTCGGGCATATCCGCCGGGTTGGATATGGCAACCATTGTGCCATCTGTTTTATAAATATTATATATAACAGAAGGGGCAGTGGTAACAAGGTTCAGATTATATTCTCTTTCCAGTCGCTCCTGCACTATCTCCAAATGGAGTAGCCCAAGAAATCCACATCTAAACCCAAAACCCAAGGCTACACTGCTTTCCGGCTCAAACTGTAGTGCGGCATCGTTTAGGTGGAGCTTGTCCAAAGCATCTCGCAGATTTTGATAATCGTTTCGGTCGGCGGGAAAAACGCCGCAAAAAACCATGGAGTTTACAGTTTTATAGCCGGGCAATGGATCTGCACAAGGGATATCCGCATATGTTATTGTATCTCCAATTTTGGTGTAACGCACATCTTTTATACTGGCTGTTATGTAACCAACATCTCCGGCTTTTAGCTCCTCTGTGTTCACAAAACGCCCCGGTCCAAAAAAACCAACCTCCAGTACCTCAAAAGATTTGTTCGTTGCCATAAACAAAACTTTTGTACCCTTTTTTATTATTCCATCCACAATTCTAATAAAAACAATAACACCTTTGTAAGTGTCGTAAAAACAGTCGAAAATAAGCGCCTTTAATGGATTAGCTGTGCTACCCATTGGCGGTGGTATGTTGGCGATTACCCCTTCAAACACTTGTGCTATGTTAATATCAGCCTTGGCAGATATAAGGGGAGCCTCTTGTGCAGGGATGCCAATAATATCTTCTATTTCTTCTATAACCCCTTGGGGGTTAGCACTGGGCAAATCAATTTTGTTTATAACCGGCAGTATCTCTAAATTGTTGTCAATAGCCAAATACACATTGGCAAGAGTTTGTGCCTCTATCCCCTGGGCAGCATCTACCACCAATATTGCTCCCTCGCAAGCGGCAAGGCTACGGCTCACCTCGTAGTTGAAGTCCACGTGGCCGGGGGTATCTATTAGGTTAAGTATATATTCCTGCCCATCTTGGGCTTTATATATAAGGCGTACAGCTTGGGCTTTTATTGTGATACCCCGCTCCCGCTCTATATCCATGTTATCTAGCACCTGGCTTTGCATCTCTCTTTGGGTTAGCAAGCCGCTTTTTTCTATTAGGCGGTCTGCGAGAGTGCTTTTACCATGGTCTATATGAGCTATAATAGAAAAATTGCGTATTTGTCGGTTTGCTTCTTTGTTTGCTTCTTTTTTTGTATCTTTTGTATCCATAAAATAAAACGCTCCGTAACTAAGGAATGTTATAGCCATTCAACTTAAAAAATATGAGATTTTTAAGTTGAATGGCTGTACAGGAAACGATATAGCATTTTTTCAAATGATTGTCGATTTTTAAATTAACCGCTATACATTCTTATTTGCCTAATCCTTTTAGTGTTTTTGCTACAATATCGTCAGCAGTAAGACCATATTTTTCAAAAAGTGCGTTTAATGTACCCGTTTCGGCGTGAGTATCATTGAGACCAATAAACACTTGGGGTACTCCGGATCCGCCGGTAGCCATAACTTCGGCTACAGCACCGCCCAAACCGCCGATTATGCTGTGTTCTTCCACAGTCACAACAAGTTTGGTTTTTTTGGCACAGTCCAAAATAAGTTCCTTATCTAAGGGTTTAATGCAGAACATATCCACAACTTGGGCAGACACCCCCTGGGTTGCCAAAGTTTCGGCGGCATCTAGCGCCGGTTTTACCATAAGTCCGCAGGCAATTATGGTTACATCATCGCCTTGGCGTACAATATTACCCTTGCCGGTTTTAAATGTTGCATTGTCGTCATAAATGTCGGGTATTGCATTGCGGGTAAGGCGTATGTACATTGGTCCGTGGTGATCAATGGCGTTTTTTACAAGCCAAGCTGTTTGACGTGCATCTGACGCTACAAAAACCTGGAAGTTGGGCAGTGTTCTAAAAACTGCAAGATCTTCTATAGAGTGATGAGTCGGTCCGTCAAATCCGTTAGACAGGCCACCATACGCACCTACATATTTCATGTTCCAGTTAGAATATGAGCCATATGTGCGGGCAGCCAAAAGACCCAAAGAAGTGAGGAAAACAGCAAAGGTGTTAATGAAAGGTATTTTCCCGCCTGCCGCAAGCCCCGCACCAATACCTGCCATATTTGCCTCTGCAATGCCTAAGTTAAAAAAGCGTTCCGGAACAGCTTTAGCAAAAATAGCAGATTTTGTAGAATTTGATACATCTGCGTCCAACACCACAATCCTTTCGTCTGTAGTGCCGTATTTTACCAAGGTTTCACCATATATATCTCTTATTGTTTTAGCCATTTGCATTTCCCTCCAGTTCTTTCATCGCTATGGCAAAATTGGCATCATCTATTGGAGCGCCATGCCAAGCGTTTTTGCCCTCCATAAAGCTAACGCCCTTGCCTTTTATAGTTTTAGCTAAAATAACAGACGGCTTACCAAAAGAATTTGCCGTGCTTATTGCCTTGTACAGATCGGCAATGTTGTGACCGTCGCAATTAATCACTTCAAAACCAAAGGCACTAAATTTTGCTCCCAAGTCAAGCATTGGCATAATCTCGTTAGTAAGACCGTCCAACTGCACTCCGTTGAAATCCACAATAGGAGTTAGGTTGTCTATCCCGAACTTTGCAATACTCATACAGGCTTCCCATACAGTACCCTCGTTTAGCTCGCCATCACCCATAACGGCATAAACTCTAGCAGGGTTTTTGTCCAGTTTAAGTGCAAGAGCCATACCAACGGCAGCGGAAAGCCCCAACCCCATTGGACCACTGGGAGCTTCTACCCCGGGAGTAGTTTTTGCATCCGGATGACCTTGCAAACGAGAATTTATTTGGCGTAGAGTAGAAAACTCTTCTTGAGGGAAAAACCCGGCACGAGCCAAAGCTAAATAAAGCATTGGTGCGGCATGACCTTTTGTTAGCAAAATACGATCCCTTTCCGGCAATTTTGGATTTTTAGGATCAACTTTTGCTATTTCCAAGTACAGTAGTGCCAAAATTTCGCATACAGACAAGGAACCACCGGGGTGTCCGGTCTGAATTTTGTGTAGTTGCTTGATTAAGTCTATGCGCATTTGGGCACAAATCTCCACAAGCTCGTCAATTCTTTTTTGGCTGATTGTTGACATATTTATTCTCCTTTATGTGTCATAAGACCCCCAACAACTTCTCCTCTGATTTTAGCCTAAATTCATAGGGTTTGTCAATATATCGCAAATTAACTTTTCGTTATTCCTTTATAAACCAGAAAAATTCATAAGAACAATTAAATACGGAACTGCTATACGCAATAAATTTCTTACTCGAGTCGATTGTAATTGGTAAGTTTTTTCGGGAAAATTCAAATACAGTTGCCGTTAGAAGATTGTGCAACTTTACCACAAACTAAATATCTGGGGTTTGCTCGCTATTTTTTTTGCCAAATTCATAAGAGTCTGGTATAATTAGACGGAGAGGCTTTGAGTCTGTACACCGCAATACTACAAGCCAAAACTAGAAAGGGGATTACTATGTTTTCATTCAATGGTGAGCATGAAATTTTGGAACACGATGTGATAGTCGAGGATATGGAGGACAAGTATCACGATAAGTATATGATAGTGATAAGCAGACCTTCGGATGATTCGCGTTTTCACGGTGATGTTGTAGCGATACTTACGCCGGATGAGTATTTTGAGTTAAAAAAACCCAAACCAACGCCGCCAAAATATAGCGTTTGGAAGGGTTTATCACTACAGATGGATGGGTTAGGTGCATATGGCCTCCATTTGTAAAATTGACGTTCACAAATACCATTTTTTACATAGTAGGTTGGAATGTTCTCAAATACCTAAGCATCGACTATAAAGCAAGCAAAAAAGAGGCTATCTGCAAATTTGAGCTAACTGATGATGGCAGATTGTGGTTGGAAGACGACCGCAAGAACAAAATAGCTAACTTTATGACCGGTCGATTTAATTATCTTTCTGTTGATGCTCAAGTAAACGGAGATAAGGACTAACCAAAGTAAAACTCAATAGCGAAGAAATAATTACAAAGCCGTCAAATCAGGCAATGCCCGAATATTGATGGCTTTTTTGCATACCATGCATGGCGAATATCTATAGCAAACGTCTTTTCAATGATTGCTGTCGGTCAGAACACCCCACGCCCTCTGGCGTTCGGCTTCCTTCTGCACTCGTGGTTTCAAAGTGCGTTTGCTATAGGTGGTAAAAATCCACTATGGGGGCTAGTCGTGGACTCAAATATTTCTCCTTGAAATTTTTCGCAAAAAAGTGTATTATATACATGTATAAAATTGATTAATGTTCGGAAAGTTTTTTACTATAATTACCATTACTATTTACAATTTATTATTATAAGTTATAAATTACAGAAACAGGAGTATATATGATTTCCAGAGATTTGGGTATAGATTTAGGTACAGCTAATGTTTTAGTTTTCATGAAAAACAAAGGCATAATATTAAATGAACCCTCTGTTGTAGCACTTAACACATCTACCAAGAGCGTATTGGCTGTGGGAGATGAGGCTAAGCAAATGATAGGACGCACACCGGGCAATATTATAGCGGTGCGGCCAATGAAAGACGGGGTTATTGCTGATTTTGAGTCTACAAAAGCAATGCTTAAATATTTTATAAAAAAATCCCTTTCCGGCTCTTTTTTTAGCCCACGACCGCGGGTTATTGTTTGCGTACCATCGGGAATCACAGAGGTGGAAAAAAGAGCGGTAATAGAAAGTGCAATAGCCGCCGGCACCAGGGAAAACAACGCTTTTTTGATAGAAGAGCCAATGGCAGCCGCTATTGGTGCCGGGTTGCCTGTGGGTGAGCCTTTGGGTTCTTTGGTTGTAGATATTGGTGGTGGCACAAGCGAGGTTGCCGTTATATCCCTTGGGGGTATTGTGATAAGCAAATCTCTGCGGATAGCGGGCGATGAAATAGACAAAAGCATCGTTACATATGTTAGAAAAGAATACGGTCTTGCAATTGGCGATCGCACAGCAGAAGAGCTGAAGATAAATATTGCTTCTGTTTACGATCCGGACCCAAATCTTCGTATGGATATACGCGGGCGAGATCTTTCTAGCGGGTTGCCAAAAATCCTTACCATGTCTGCACAAGAGGTATATGCAGCGATAGAAGACCCTGTCAACGCAATCGTAGATTCAATAAGGCTTACGCTGGAGATGACCCCACCGGAGCTTGCCGCCGATATTATTGAAGCAGGTATTATGCTAACCGGCGGCGGCGCATTGTTGGGAGATTTAGACAGGCTTATATCGTATGAAACCGGGATAGCTGTTAATATTGCAGATGAACCCTTAAACTGTGTAGCGAATGGCACAGGCGTGGTATTGGAAAACTTAGAAACCCTCCGTAATGTGCTTGTTTCCCCTCGCAAATTGCGAAGGTAACTATGATTTATAAAGATCTACAAAAATCTATAAAATCTATAAATTTGGAGGAATATAATATGAAAATATTACGAAACAAAAAAACTGTTTTTTTGCTGGTTGGTATTATCATATGTATACTTTTGATGGCTTTCACTGTAGGCAATCGCACATCCGGTTTTGTTTCAAATGTTTTGGGTGTGGTTGTGGTGCCTATACAAAATGTAATGACAGGTGTTGGAGGATGGTTTTCCGACATCAGAACATATTTTACCGACATGAACTATTTGGTATCTGAAAACCAGCGCCTAAACTCCGAAATGGAGGAGTTGCTACTTGCCCTTAACAGGTTGGAGCTGTTGGAAGCACACAACTACCAACTCACACAACTGTTGGAGATGGATCAACGCTATCCCCGTTTTGAAACAGTTGCCGCCGATATTATATCCCGCGACAACAACAACTGGAACACCAGGTTCATTATAAACCGCGGATATACCCATGGGGTGGAGCAAAACATGGTTGTTGTTGCTCAAGGTGCTCTTGTTGGAAATGTTACAGCGGAGGCTCACAATTTTTCTCAAGTTACACCTATTATAGACGATGCCAGTGCAGTTAGTGCGGCTATAAGCCGTAGCGGTGCCATAGGTTTTGCACGAGGAGACATTATGCTGGGCAGTCAGGGGCTTCTTAGGTTTGAAACAGACATAGATGCCGATATATTGGAAGGGGATGAACTGATGACATCTGCCCTTGGCACTATTTTCCCGCCGGGGATACATATAGGTATAATAGTAGAAATTACAGAGCCGTCCCCGCAGGGTCTGATAGCTATTGTTCAGCCTCTTGTCAGCTTCGATAACTTAAATGCTGTTTTGGTTATAACGGGGGTTTCGGAAGATATGGACTATGACGATTATGAATACTCCTACGCAGAAATAACTTTAGGAGAATAGGAGAAATTTGTGGCTCGCTTCTTTATTGTAATAACAATTGTATTGATAAATTTCATATTGCAAACAACATGGCCAATGCAAATTTTTGGAATCTCTCCAAACACAGCCATAATAATCGTTGTGTCCTTTGCAATATTGCGCCACGAAGTGGAAGGTGCAATGATAGGTTTTTTTGCGGGGCTATTGCAAGATGTGTTTTTTGGAGTTATAATTGGTTTAAATGCTTTTTTATACATGCTCATTGGTTTTTTTAGCGGCAAGCCTTTTAAGGAATTTTATGTAGAAAATTATTTATTGCCAATCGCTTTAATAGGTATAACTACATTCCTTTTTAACTTTGCCTATTATCTGCTAAACTTTTTGTTTAGAGCCAGATTAGATATTTTTAGCTATGTGTGGTCTATTATACTGCCTAGCACTCTTTACAATATTGCCATAACGCTACCCATATATGTTTTCATATACAGGATAAACTCTAGGTTGGAAAGCCACGAAAAACATAGTCGTAAGATTTTTAATAGATAATTTAACAGACAATTTAATAGATAAGGAGTTGATTATTATGATTGAGAAGGAAAAACCGTTACAAAGAATTTTAGGAATACTCAACAATAGGCTAATTGTTTTGCTGATTATGTCTATTATGGCTTTTTTGTTCCTTTCCAGCGTTCTTTTTGATTTGCAGATAGTGCAAGGGCAATTATATTATGAAGGACTCACAAGCCACCAATTAAGGGAAATTTCTTTGCCGGCAGAACGAGGCAATATCTATGACCGATTTGGCAGACCATTGGCAGTTAACTCTACCACCCGTTCTGTAATGTTTGATCCAAGTATAAACCTTACAGCTTACGAGGTAAATACAACTTTTCTCAATTTGCTTGTTTTACTTGAAAGCAACGGAGAAGAGTTTATGGATACGTTGCCAATAACACCCACGCCTCCCTTTGAATTTACTTTTTCCGGAGAAAACCCCAGGGGACAGCGGGCTCGTTTTTTCAGAGATTTAGAGGTTATCCCCGACACAAGAACGTATACAGAAAGTGGCGCAGTAGATGACCCCGGTCTTTTGGCTCCCTATCTTTTGGCTAGGCTTACCGTGTTTTTCAGTATAGACCAGCTCCTTTACGACATACCGACACCCGGCAATACAGCCCAACACAGAAGAACCCAAATGATAAACTATTTGGAATCCTTTTTTACAATAGGAGATATTGCGGGTCGCCACCCCCTTACCCCAACCCAAGTGCGAAATATCATTTCTCTTCGCACCAATCTGTTTAACAACCACCGGGGGCAGCTTTTTGTGCCAATGACAATAGCTTTAGATGTGAGCTTGGAAACAATAACTAATGTGGAAGAAGATCCACAAAGCTACCGCTCTACATTTATCAGTACCGGCTTTTTGCGCCACTACCCTGCCGGCCGCTATTTCTCCCATATTGTGGGATATATAGATCGGTTTATCGAAAGTGATAACATAGAACATCTGCTTTCTATTGGCTATGAATTAACAGACCTTATTGGACGCACAGGTATAGAGAGTGCTTTTGAGGATTATTTGCGAGGCACCAGGGGAAGAGAGCAGATTTATGTTAACAATGTTGGCAGGCGAATGGGAACAGTGGCTAACAGCCGTGTAGATCCAATAGGTGGCAGCGATATTTTTCTTACGCTGGACAAATATCTGCAAATTGAGGCTTTTCATATTTTGCAAAACACACTGGCTCGCACAATAATTGCTCGTATGACCACAGACCATCACAACGAAGGCACTTTGGAAGTAGAAGCCGTTTTGGCATCTCTTGTTGCGGCAAACAATCTTGATCCGAGACCTATATTTGAAAGTGAGCCGGGCAGTGTTTCTCACCAAATAATGAGCTATGTACTGTCTGTAGACGAAACGGTAAATGCTACCATGATGGCGGGGCGTGTTGTTATTAACCGCATTATCTCTAATGCCATTACAGATGGTCGTATAACCCCCGGGCAAATTTTGGCAGCAATGTACGAGCAAGGAATTATACTAGATGACGGTTATCCGTTTTTTGCTCATCGTGTAGCAAACAGCAGCAACGAAGTTGCTCGCAACATTGTGGTATCTCGCTTGGAAAACGGCGAAATAACTCCCCAAATGACAAATGTTGACCCCTCTACCGGTTCTTTGGTATTGGTAGATGTTCATACAGGAGAGGTGCTTGCAAGTGTTAGTTATCCTAGTTTTGACACTAACCAACTCGTTAATAATTTCAACAACGCATATTGGATAAGCCTCATGAACGACCCCACCACTCCCCTTATAAACCGCCCTTTTTGGGAGAGGAGACCTCCCGGATCGGTTTTTAAAATGATAACGGGTATAGCAGCACTGGAATATGGCGTTATAACAACTTATGAACAGATTGTAGATCAAGTGGTTTTTACAAGAGCAGGTGAACCTAACCCTACCAGTTGGGCGAGTGTTAGCCTTGGAAATATAAATATTGCAGAAGCTATTGCCATAAGTAGCAACTACTTTTTCTACGAATCATCCTTTAGGCTCGGCGATACACAGACGGGGCACTCACCTCTTTTGGCTATAGACCGTCTTAACACATATATGGAGGCTTTTGGGTTGGACACAGCGACGGGAGTAGAGATTGGAGAAACTTATCGCCATGCTGCCCCCAACCAAATGGCTTCTCCCGGGTTACAGGAGTTTTTCGCAAGTATACAAGGCACAACAAACCCATGGACTCCCGGTGATACTGTGCGGGTAGCTATTGGCCAACAGCTAAATGACTATACCGCTGCCGCTATGGCTCGGCTTACTGCGGGGCTTGCCACCAGAGGTAATGTGGTAAATCTGCGTTTGCTAGATCGTATAGCACACCCAAACGGTGTATATATAGCTCGCACAATACCTTTTAGCACAGATATACCGCCAATATCCGAAAGCACCTGGGATGCAATACACGAGGGAATGCGTTTGGTTACAGAGGCTGCTCCCGGTAGAGCTACTGCATCAGGACTATTTAGCCATTTCCCGTTTAGCGTTGGTTCAAAAACGGGAACAGCGGAACACGACCAAGACCACAGATTATCCCACACCACTTTTAACGCCTTTGCTCCGTTACATGATCCCCAAATCGCGATATATGTGGTTATACCCTTTGGTGCCACCGGCACTATATCTCCTTCCGCTTCATCTCAAGTAGCCAGAGATGTTATAGGTGCATATTTCCAACTAAACACAGTATCGCAAATCGTGGAAGAAGATGATGATACTTCTAATACAAACGTATTACTAATGAGGTGATAAGGTAAAAATGAAAGACAATAGCGTAACATTTAAAGGTACAAAAGATGGTTTGGTTATTTTGCTGAACGAAGAAACACAGTTTGAAATTTTAAAAGACACATTGAACAAAAAAGCTACAGAAGCTCGGAAATTTTTCGGCAATTCCAAGGCCATAATTTATTTTAAAGGCCGTAAACTTTCTTTGGAGCAAGAAGAAGAATTGTTGAATATTATTAGCCGCAGCACCGACCTCAACATTACTTTCAGCCCCGGAGGTGTTCCGCAAAAACCCGGGGATAAACAAAAACCTGGACAATCACCAAACTTTATTAATACTGTATTAGCCGACCAGCAAGACACCGCATTTCATCGCGGGGCGTTGCGCAGTGGTCAAGCAATAATCAACAACAAAGGTAGCATAGTTGTTGTTGGAGATGTTAACCCGGGTGCCAAACTTGCCGCCTTTAACAATATTATTGTGCTTGGAACTTTAAAAAGTGTAGCTCACGCCGGTTTTGGGGGGAATCAAGATGCCTTTGTTGCTGTTCTTTCCCTATCCCCAACCCAAATACGCATTGCAGATCTTATTACATATGTACCAAGGGAGATGATAAAGAAAAAAACCGCATCCATGGCATATATAGAAGAAAGGCAAATTTATATAGCACCTTTACTATAATATAAAAATCTGTTATAGTATAGTAAATGTTTTTTGAAACCATGAGTGCAGAGGGAGATCGAACATTGCAGTCATTTAACTTCAAACCAAGTTAAATGGTTGTAGATGGCGTGAGACGTTTTGAGCATGTACTCGCATAGGTTTTTAGATAATTTTTAGATAAAAAGCAAACAAAGCCAAAACAAACTGAAAGGTATGATAGAAGCATGAGTGAAATAATAGTTGTAACATCCGGAAAAGGTGGCGTTGGAAAGACCACTACTACAGCAAATATTGGTATGGGATTAGCCATGCTTGACAAAAAAGTAGCCTTGTTGGACGCAGATATAGGCCTGCGAAATTTAGATGTGGTTATGGGGTTAGAAAACCGCATAGTTTACGATATTGTAGATGTTATAGAGGGCAACTGCAAACTAAAACAAGCCCTCATTAAAGACAAACGCAACCAAAACCTTTATCTTTTGCCGGCAGCACAGACAAAAGACAAAGATGCAATAGCACCACAGCAAATGAAAGATTTGTGTGAAAAACTAAAAGAAGAATTTGATTATGTCCTTGTGGACTGTCCCGCCGGTATAGAGCAAGGTTTTAAAAATGCCATAGCCGGTGCTCAGCACGCCATCGTTGTAACAACTCCGGAGGTTAGTGCAGTAAGAGATGCAGATCGCATTATAGGCTTACTGGAAGCTAACGGGCTAAAAGATCCAAAATTGGTGCTTAACCGCTTGCGTATAGACATGGTAAGCCGAGGCGATATGATGGCAATAGAAGACGTAACTGAAATTTTGGCAATAGACATAGTCGGTGTTGTGCCTGACGATGAAACTGTAATAACTTCTACAAACCACGGTGAACCCGCTGTATTGGATCAAAGTTCCAAAGCCGGCAGAGCTTTTAGTGATATTAGTAAACGAATAGCAGGGCAAGAAGTTCCCTTTATGGACTTAGAAAGCAAAGAGAATATCCTCTCTAGGCTTAAAAAAATATTTAAATAGGAGCATACAATGGACTTACTACGCCTTTTATCAAAAAAAGAAAATTCAAAGACAGTAGCAAAAGAACGGCTTAAACTGGTACTTATTACCGACAGGATAAACTGTAGCGAGGCCATGTTAGAAGCTCTGCGAGAAGACATAATAGGAGTTATTTCTAAATATATGGAAATAGATACCGAAGGTTTTGATGTACAAATAACTCCTTCGGCAGACGATAGTAGAGGAAGCCCTGTGCTATATGCCAATATACCAATTAAAAATATGAAAAGATAGTGGGTGTGTTGAAAAAACAAAAAAGGCGACGCAAGTATCAGGTTTCGCCTGATATAGCCATTTAATTCAAAAATTGCTAAATGATTTTTAAATTAAATGGCTTCCGACGGCGGCTATTTATATTTATGTTTAAAAGAGATTGAAGGTAGGTGATTTTAATGTTTGTGTTGGAGTACTTTAAGAAAAGCCTATTATCCATAGATTATCTTATGGTCGTGTTAATTTGCGGTCTTTGTGTGTTTGGCATTATCGTAATAGGTAGTGTGACTAATATACACATAAACCCAAACTCATCTTTACATGCACAGCAACAATTTGCGTTCGTTAGTGGGTTGATTATGTTTTTTGTTTTTAGCCTTATAAACCACAAACTTCTCGCAAAGCTCTATTGGCCAATCTACGGTTTTAACCTATTGTTACTGGTTTTAACTTACTTTTTTGGCACGGGTGCCGCAAATGTAAACAGAGGGCTTATGATATCTTTTGGAGGAGCTCAGTTTGGTATACAACCTTCTCAATACGCTAAAATATTTATGATACTTTTTCTTGCCGGTTTTATTGACAAATACAAAGAAAAGATTAATAATATATTTGTGCTGTTGGGACTTGCAGGGCTTATAGCTGTTCCGGTATACCTTATTTTTCAGCAACCTTCTCTCTCCGCTAGCATGGTTGTTTTGCTAATATCCGCCACTATGCTTTTTTTGGGCGGACTTAGCTATAAATATATTTTTACGGCACTTTCTGCAATTATACCTGCAGGTGCACTTTTTTACCTGGATCTTAGCCGAGGACAAGGTAACTTTATCCTTATAGATAGGCTCATTAGCGATTTCCAAATAAGGAGATTGTTAGAGTTTATCGGAGATCCGGGATTCCAAACATTACAAGCTCGCACTGCACTGGGTAGCGGTCAGCTTTCCGGACGAGGTCTGTATAACGGCATTATTAACCAAATGGGAATATTGCCGGAAGCCCACAACGACTTTATATTTGCTGTTATTGGCGAAGAATTCGGCTTTATCGGTGCAAATATTGTGTTGTTTGTTATACTTATTTTGATTATAAAATGTTTACTTATTTCCCACTTTGCAGACACTCTTGTTGGTATGCTTATCGCTGCCGGGGTTTGTGGTATGCTGTTTTTTCAAACATTCATACATGTTGGTGTCGTAACAAACATTTTACCAAACACAGGCATCACCCTACCCTTTGTTAGTTATGGGGGCAGTTCCATGTGGGTTCTTATGATAAGCATGGGAATTGTAATGAATATACACATAACCAATAAACAATTTTCCAAGGAGGGATATAGATGAACATTGCTTTTGTAGCACACGACAGTAAAAAGAAATTAATGGAAAACTTGTGCATTGCCTACAGACATGTTTTAATTAAACATAATTTGTTTGCAACAGGCACAACAGGCCGCCTAATAGAAGAAGCAAGTAATCTATCCATAAACAAATATCTTACCGGGCAACTGGGAGGCAAATATCAATTGGGTACACAAATAACCCATGGAAATATGGATTTGGTGATTTTTTTGCGAGATCCCGAAGACGAAAACTATTACGAACAGGACATTGATTCTGTATTGCGTTTGTGCGATATGCACAATATACCCTTAGCAAGCAATCTTGCCACTGCGGAAATTTTACTAAAAAACCTTGAGGGTGGCAAGAAATAATATAAAATAATAAAATAAAAAAAATGGACATGCCAAACGAAAAATTAAAATCAATACTTATAGATTACGCTACCAAAGGTATTAAAGGCACCAAAAATATCGAAGATATTAAAAACATAAATCTTACGGAAACGCCGGAAACCAGCATGATAGAATTTTTGCTACAGGAAAAGCTGGTAGATTTCTCTGTTTTAAAAGAAATATTGGCCACTCATTTTTCTATCCAGACAAAAGATTTGACAGAAGTAAGTGATACATTGTCAGATATTATACCTCAAGCTGTAGCCCTAAAACACAGGGCTTTCGCTTTCCCTTGTACTGATAACAAGATTGGTTTAGCAATGGCTAACCCTCTTAACAACCAGATAATACAAGATATTTCTCTTATTTGCGGCAAAAGCACTGTTGTGTTTTTTGCACAACCCTCTCAAATATTGTCATTTATAGATAGACACTATAGCCGCAACATAACGACCACCGGGTCAAATACTGCTACCGATATTGTGGAGAGTGTTATTAATTCTGCTATTTTGCAAAAAGCCAGCGATATACATATAGAACCGAACGAAAGCGGTGTTATTGTGCGTTTTCGTGTGAATGGAATCCTTAAAAGACAACCACTCGTTATTGGTGATATTTTCACCAATGTTTTGTCACGCCTTAAAATTATGGCGAATTTGGATATTGCTGAAAGCCGTTTTCCTAAAGATGGTAGCTTTAAAATGGACAGCCACAAAGATGTAGATTTTCGCCTTAGTATTTTGCCTACTATTTTTGGAGAAAAAGTGGCTTTACGCCTTATATATAAACATAACTTAAACTTTGGGTTAGACGCAGGCACCCTCGGTTTTTTTGTTGAAGATGCTCAAATAATAAAGGATATGTTAAGAAATCCCAACGGTGCCATACTCGTTACCGGTCCCACCGGAAGTGGCAAAACCACAACTCTTGCCAGTTTTTTAACTTACCTTAACAAAGAAGATATAAATATCACAACAGTGGAGGATCCCGTAGAGAATGTTATGGAGGGTATCAACCATGTTACCATTAACCCCAAAATAGGGCTTGATTTTTCTGTTGTGCTACGCCATATTTTGCGTCAAGATCCCGATATTATTATGATAGGGGAAATACGAGACACAGAAACCGCGGCAATTGTGATAAGAGCCGCAATAACGGGACACCTGGTTCTTAGCACTTTGCACACAAACAATGCTCTAAGCACAATTGCCCGCCTAACAGATATGGGTATAGAAAAACACCTCCTTACAGAGGCAATAAGGGGTATAATTTCCCAAAGGTTGCTGCGGCGTTTGTGTCCCCACTGCAAAACCCCGGAGCCCATGCCTCTTTGGCTCATAGAGAGGGGCTACAGCCCACAAAATTTATACAAAAGAGTGGGTTGCCCAAAATGTTTTGGCACAGGATTTGTTGACCGCTTTGCCATTTATGAAATCGTAACAATGAGCGACAAACTTAAAAAAGATATAATAACCGGCAGTTGGGAAACACCTAAAACTCTTGCTAAAAGAGCAATGGAACACTTATTGGCAGGAGAAACATCTTTAGAGGAAGTGTACAGTTTAATTTTATGAAATTTAAATATATAGTAGCTACAAAAGAAAATTCGATAATGAAAGGCAGTGTTTTTGCCAGCACACAAGCCGAAGCCACAGTAGCCCTAAAAGAAATGGGATACCATGTGATTAGTGTAAAAACCCAAAATATTTTTACAAAAGTCTTATTTACCAAAATCGTATTTTCTAAATCACAAGTGCTTTCTAGCCAAGATATAGCTTTTTTTTGCAGACACATGTATTTTTTTATAAACGCAGGTGTTAGCTTAACCAATTTAAACTTGACCACCGCCCCAAATAAAGTCTTGGCAAAGGAGCTAGAAAATATTCGTACTAGATTAATTAACGGTGAAAACATATCTGCCGCTGTAGAGGCTTGCTCCTTTCCTCCGTTGTTGTGCAATATGATAAAAATTGGAGAGGAAACGGGAAAACTCGGAGATATTTTACTGAAAATGGAAAAGCATTATGAAAAACAGGCTGCCTCTCAACAGGAAATTGCTAACATACTTTTTTATCCTATCATTACCTTTATTGCAATGGTTTTTGTAATTGGTATTACAATGACATATTTAGTGCCTAACTTTATACAAATGTTTGCGGCACAAAATATGGATTTACCTTCTGCTACAACCGGGCTCATTGCAGTTAGCAATTTTTTTGTAAACGGCAGGGTATTTTTGCTGTTAATACCCGTTTTGCTTACAATAATTTTGGCGAAATTTCGGAAATTTGATAAGATGGTTTTCCATATTCCTTTCATAAAAAAATATTTTACCCTTGTAAGTGCTGCTCGCTTTTCTTCTGCACTAGCTGTAATGTTGGAAACGGGAGTGGTTATGGTCAAAGCCATTGGTGCTTGTGAGGGGTTGTTGAAAAATCAGCATTACAAAAACATTATACAAAACATGCGTAAAGATGTAGAAGAAGGAGAGAGACTCGGTACTGCTCTTAGGTACAACTTTCCTCCTCTTTTGAAAAGCATGGTAGAGCTAGGAGAAAACACCGGGAAATTACCCGAAACGTTGGAAAAATGTTCCCTTTTTTTTGAAAAAGAACAGAACATTGCATTTACCAGACTTAAACGGCTTATAGAACCTGTCTTAACAATAGTGATGGGGTTGATATTGTTGTTTATAATGCTTGCAATAATGTTACCTACTTTCGAACTAACGGGGATGCTATGAGAAAAAATAATCGCACAAAAGGCTTTACCCTTTTGGAGTTGACTATAGCAATGGCTGTTACAACGATTTTGCTCCTTGGGGCAATTAACCTTAGCACATATGTGGCTACAGCAAATGCACGTGCTACAGTGCGGCAAGAACTTTTTCACCACGCTACAATATCGATGGAGTTTTTGACAACCCATATTAGTGAGGCTCAGTCAATAGATTTGCAAACGGAAAATAACGGCACACTGCAACGAATAGATATGTTTATTAACCGCAACACACCGCAAGCCCACCAGCGGGTTATAAACTTTCGCCCTGTTACCCCCCCAAACAATAGGCTAATGTTTGGGGGGCAGGGTGTCGGTCTAGGCACTCAAGAAGTAGCCCGCTATATAGCAGATGTAGAGATTATCCACGACACAAACACTCAACTGTTGCATATAACAGTAACTACCGAGGCAAGCATTGGCAGGTTTGCTGTAGAGGTTGAACCAGTTGTGCTTTACAGGGCTATAGATGTGAGATACAAGACTGTTTTGAATTGAAAGAAGGTGCAATCTTTATGAGCAAAATTCCGCGTGGCTATAAGCTGGTATTTTTTTTAATAATTTATATTGTTGTGGTAACCGTTTTCGCCGGTGCTTTAATTAATTTGCTAAATATTGGCCCCGGCTTTGCACACCTTACTATTATTTTTCAGGTAATTATGTTTTTTGTGCCATTTGTTGCATATTTGGTGTTAACCAAACAAAGAGTGACAGACGTTTTGCCTTTGCGTCCTCTTGGTTTAAAAAACCTCTGCTTGATTGTGGGTATTACCTTCACTACATTGCCCATGGCTGGCTTTTTGTCTGCTGTAACGTCTTTGTTTGTAACAAACTATGTTGCCGAGGTATTGACACATGTTACTGCAAACTATCCCTTATGGTTGGCTCTTTTAGCAATAGGGGTCGCCCCTTCCCTATTTGAAGAGCTTATGTTTAGGGGTGCAGTTTACAAAGAATTTGCACATTTGCCCATAAAAAAAGCGGCTCTCTTGAACGGCTTGTTTTTTGGTATTATACACATGAATTTACAGCAGTTCTTTTATGCGTTTGCCCTTGGTGTGCTTTTTTCCTACTTTTTGTACTATACCGGCTCTATTTTAGCCCCGATCATCGCTCATTTTGTTATTAATGGGTTTAACACAATTCTCATATTTAGCATACCGCAAGAGCTATTGGAAGAGGCGGAGCAGATTCCATACTATCAGCAACCCTCTCCAATAATGACTGTAGTTGTGATGGGGGTTCTTAGCTTAATTTTTGTTCCATTGTTTGTATTTTTGTTAAGAGATTTGCGAGAACATAATAAGGAACATTACGCATTATGATTGAATATACTTTAATACGTTCCAGGCGCAAAACTGCGAGCCTGCATATAAAACCCGAAGGGGTAGAGGTTAGAGTGCCGCTAAAATACCCCCGTGCAAAAGTTGACGAGTTTGTTATGTCTAAAGAGGAATGGATAAACAGCAAACTTAACGAACTGCAAAAACGGATAGAAAAAAAGAGAACCTTTGCTCTAAACTACGGCGATACAATTATGTACCGTGGGGTAGCGTACTCTATTGTGGCAAAAGATGTAACACAACCGGAATTTGAAGGTAGGTGCTTTTATTTGCCTCCAAATCTTGAGTCAGACACAATAAAGGCTATATGTGTAGCCACGTATCGGCATCTTGCTAGAATCCATATTATAGATAGAACAGCGGTGTATGCGGAGCTAATGGGAGTTACCCCCGCCAAGGTAAAAATAAACAACGCAAAAACTCGTTGGGGAAGTTGCTCACACAAAAAAAATATTAATTTTTCTTGGCGGCTCATTATGGCGGATGATGATGTGATAGATTATGTGATTGTACATGAACTGGCACATTTGCTGGAATTGAATCATTCACGCATGTTTTGGGATATTGTAGAAAATATAATGCCAAATTACAGAGAATGTAATTTGCGGTTAAATCAGTTAGAGAAAAGGCTTGTGCAAGAAAATTGGGAGTAGAGTCGATTAACTTAGCTAATCGACTCTATGCATATATTTGTTATTGCATTAGCTCAAAGTTGTTTATTTGAACATGACCGCCTTCAAAGTAGGCGTTGTTGAAACCCATTAGCTCTCTAAAGAAACTGATGGGAACATATGTTGTATGCCCTATCAAGATTGCCGGAGAAAGCAGGGTAACAGTTTGATCATCTAAAATAAATTCATTGGAGTTTATAGTGATAGTTATGTTATTTACATTTATCTGACCGGTGTCCGGATTCCAAATTACTATTGCTCCCATGGTTTCCACGACTCTGCGTAATGGTACAAAAACCTCGGTTTCTGTCATGTGAAAGTCCACTTGGTACAGCCCAACCCCTTCTATAATAATGGGGTAGTTGGCCCAGTCCGGTTCATAGTTCAAAACAGGTAATGTTGGCATAAGCCCTTCTAGTTGGTCGGGGTCGGGTAGCATTGGGGTTATGTCAGGAGTTACCTCCGGCGTTATTCCCACTACAGGTAATACCATAACCAAATCCGGGTTTGTTATAGCAGGTATACTGCGTGTGGCTACACTGTACATTACAACCAGGTTGCGTCCGGCAAGATCTCCTTCAAAAGGTTCAAAATCATAGTCAACTATTATGGAGTCTTCCGTGTTGATAACTAACTGGTTGTCCACACTTGTTAGCCTACCGTCTATGTCTATGAATAGGTCAACTTTTGTGCTGTGGTGTTCGGTTTCGGGATTAACCAAAACAACTATGGTGTATAGTGGCGGGTAAATGAGTGGCATAGCACCCCATGCAAAAAAGTAGCCTGTTACTGCCTGCCCAATAGTAGTTTCTTGTAAAAGCTCAAAACCAACAAAAACGGAATCGCTGATGTTTAAACGTGCCACACCCTGCTCCCCTTCTATTGTTAGTATGTCGCCATCCACTTCCACTATTTCACCGGATACAGACAAAAAGTTGCTTGGTGGTGCTTGAAAATCAAACTCGAAGTCAGCTTGATAGTCATCGTTTGCATATACACTTGTCGCAATAGTTAACAAGAGTGCAACTATTGCAAGTTTTGCAATTTTTTTCTTCATTTTAGACATTTAAAAACCTCCTATAATAATACTGCATTGGGTGTAAGCAAGAAATGACATTGCCCACTGTTAATAGTTATATATTGCCATTATACTACACGTATTCTTTTTGTGTCAATTAATTTCCTGTTACTTTAATGCGAAATTTTGGTTACATAGTTTAAAGGTTTAAAACTTTTTGGCTATGGCTTTTTCGATAACCTCATTTTGCGGGATATATGGGAGTGTAATATGCCCCTGCCCTTTTTTGTTATACTCTATAGATGTTGTTATGCTGTTTGGGTTTCTTGCCCACGAGCGTCTGGCGACTCCACCCATAACATCCCACATCATTGCGGACTCTATTGTTTTTGCTGCGTTGTCGCTACCGTCCAGCACCATACCAAACCCGCCGTTAATTGCCTTGCCTATACCAACTCCGCCCCCGTTGTGAAGGGCGATGAGGCTCATTCCTCTGGCGGCATTGCCTGCAAAGCAATGGGTAGCCATATCTGCCATTATATTGCTCCCATCGTGTATATTGCTTGTTTCCCTAAAGGGAGAATCTGTGCCGCTAACATCGTGATGGTCTCGACCCAACATTATCGGCCCTATCTCTCCGTTTTTTACCATCTCGTTAAACTTTAGAGCTATCTTCGTTCTGCCCTCTGCATCCTGGTAAAGTATACGAGCCTGTGTACCTACCACCATATTATTTTTTTGTGCATCACGAACCCATACATAGTTGTCATAATCCTGCCCTCTTCTGTCTTTGTCTATGCACTCCATTGCCGCTTTGTCCGTTTTTTGCAAATCCTGTGGATCCCCGGACAAACAAACCCATCTAAATGGACCGTAACCATAATCAAACAGCTCCGGTCCTAAAATGTCCTCTACATAACTTGGATACACAAAGCCATCTTTTTCGTCTATACCATTTTTAGAAACTTCTGTAACTCCTGCGTCATACACAGCCTTCAAAAAAGAGTTGCCATAGTCAAAAAAGTACGTACCCCTTTTGGAAAGCTCCCCTATGAGCTTATAATGTTTGACCAACGTTTCGTTGACCAAGGAAACAAACTTGTCCCTATCTTCTGCGAGCATCTTTGTTCGCTCTTCAAAGGGGATTTGAGGGCAGTAGCCACCGTCGTATGCGTTGTGGCAACTTGTTTGGTCACTAAGCAAATCTATATGAATATTGTTGTCTACTGCATATTGTAATAAATCCACAATATTGCCGTGGTAGCCAATGGATATAGTCTTTTTCTCGGACAAATACTCGGCAGCGGTTTTAAATACCTCTGCAAGGTCGGCAGACATTATACTAACCCAACCCTGCTCGTGCCTGGTTTTAATACGGGATTCGTCCACCTCGGCTATTATTCCAACACCGTTCGCTATTTCTATAGCTTTTGGCTGCGCACCGCTCATACCACCTAACCCGCTTGTAACGAACAGCTTCCCTCGCAAATCCTCATTTTGAGCAAGCCCCAACTTTAGCCTTCCGGCGTTTAGCAAAGTGTTAAATGTGCCGTGTACAATCCCCTGTGGACCAATATACATCCATCCCCCGGCAGTCATCTGCCCATAGTTGCTAACTCCCATCTGCTGGGCTACCTCCCAGTCGTGTATGTTGTCAAACATGCCCACCATAAGGGCATTTGTTATAATAACCCTTGGAGCTTGTGGTTTGGATGGAAACAGCCCAACGGGGTGACCGCTAGCAATGACAAGAGTTTGCTCTCTAGTCATTGTTTCCAGATATTTTATGACCAGCCGATATTGCATCCAGTTAGCAAAAACACTGCCCGTTTCACCATACGTTACAAGCTCATAAGGGTACAGCGCCGTTTCAAAGTCCAAGTTGTTATCTATCATTACCTGAAAAGCCTTGCCCTCTATACAGTTGCCCTTGTATTCATTTATAGGTTTGCCATAGAGCCGACCCTGTGGTCTGTATCGGTAAGCATATATGCGTCCATACGTAACAAGCTCGTCCAAAAACTCCTCTGCTAAATCCTTGTGCAACTCTTCCGGGATATAGCGCAGTGCGTTTTTTAGAGCAGTTTCTGTTTGGGTTTTTGTGAGTCTAAAACCACGGCTCGGGGCTCGTCGTATTCCCTCCACAAACTCCGGGTATTTTGGTAAAATATTGTCCAATTTTATTTCCATCGCTTCACTAATAGCTTTATTTTGATTCATTTGGTTATCCTCCATGTTTATAGCGGTCCCGTTTTAAATTGGCGTTTGCTGTATTTGCTGTAACTTACAACTTTTCTCCTATAATGTACCACCTCAATGCTCTATTTGTCAAGTTATACGTTTCTGCTGAAAACTATTTTTGAAAAGTTTGACATAAATGTCTTTTTGTGATATTCTTGATGTTGCACATTACCGCACATGGTGGGTAATTAAGCCTAAGAGACTTTTTAGGTGTTATTTAGGTGTTTTTTTAAAAAGTCTCAGCACCCACTTTGGCGTGTTCCGTAAATAACAAATAAAGGAGATTTAACAATGTATGCAATTATCCAAACCGGAGGCAAGCAGTATAAGGTGCAAGTCGGCGATATTATTAAAATTGAAAAGCTAGATGTAGAGCCGGGTACATCTTATGTCTTTGACAATGTTATTGCAATAAGCAACGATGGGGATTTTGTTGTAGGCACCCCAACGGTGGGCGGTGCAACGGTAGATGCTACCGTTATGGCTCAAGAGAAAGCAAAAAAAGTAATAGTGTACAAATTTAAAGCCAAAAAGGGCTACCACAAGAAAAAGGGACACAGACAGCCCTATACCCAGCTAAAGATAGACGGTATAAACAGATAATGATACGGGCAAAGGTTTACAAAAACCGAAACAACGATGTGTACGCATTTAAAATAAAGGAACATGGGGATCCAATAGTATGTGCCGCTGTTTCTTTGTTGTCGTTAAATACAATAAATAGCGTAGACAAATTCACACAACAAGTCTTTACCCACAGCATAGATAATGGCGGTTTTTTAACGTTTGAGTGCAAGTCTGACACTGTTGACAAAGAAGCGGCACTTTTGTTAAATAGCCTTTTGTTGGGGCTTGTGGGGATTGAGGAAAGTTATCCTATGGATATTAAGTTAACTGTAAAACACAATAAAACACAATAAAAGGAGGAATCGTGAAGACTATGATTAAGATAAATTTATCGCTTTTTGCTCACAAAAAAGGTGTTGGCTCCACAAAAAATGGTAGAGAGTCCATGTCTAAACGCCTTGGGGCGAAACGTGCAGATGGTCAGTATGTTTTAGCTGGTAATATCTTGTACACACAGCGTGGCACAAAAATACACCCCGGGCAAAATGTTGGCAGAGCCAACAATGACTCTCTTTTTGCCCTTGCAGACGGTCGTGTCAGATACGAAAGAAAAGGCAGAGATAAAAAACAGGTTTCTGTATATCCGATTACTTTGACTACGTAAAGTAATCTCTGAAATGTAGTTTTTGAAAAACCGATGAGGCTTTTATAAGTTCCTTTAAATCGAGGGAGTTTAATGTTTGTAGACAAGGTAACAATAAAAATATCCGGCGGTCATGGGGGTAACGGTTGTGTTTCCTTTTTAAGGGACAGACACACCCCCAACGGCGGCCCCGACGGCGGCGACGGCGGAAGAGGCGGTGCCGTCGTTTTCTGTGCCACAAAAGATATGAATACCCTAATGGACTTTCGTTACAAACGCCATTTTAAAGCAGAAAACGGGGAAGATGGCCGCAACAAAAATTCTTCCGGAAAATCCGCTCAAGACCTTGTTGTATATGTACCGATGGGTACGATTATACGAGAGAGCAGTACGGGGAAAATAATGGCGGATTTGGCAAAAGATGAGGAAAAAAAGCTAATAATAAAAGGCGGTAAGGGCGGAAGAGGAAACCAACATTTTGCTACGCCTGCGATGCAGGCCCCACGCTACGCTGAACCCGGTCGTAAAGCAAAAGAATACGACGTTGTGTTGGAACTCAAACTTATTGCCGATGTGGGTATTATTGGGCTACCAAATGTGGGCAAGTCTACTCTGCTTGCGATGGCAACAAACGCTAACCCAAAAATAGCCAATTACCATTTCACTACCCTCACCCCAAACTTGGGAGTGGTACGTAACCGCCGCGGCACAGATTTTGTGCTGGCAGATATACCGGGGATTGTGGAAGGAGCGAGCCAAGGGATTGGGTTGGGGTTCGACTTTTTGCGTCATATTGAACGCACAAAAATTTTGATACATGTGCTTGATATGGGCGATGAAACGGAAACCCCATTGGAAGCACTGCAAAAAATTACAAATGAGTTGAACACCTACAACAAAAAACTGGGAGAGCGTCCAAAAATAATTGCCGCAAACAAAATGGATATTACCGGAGCGCAGGAGCGGTTAGAGCAGTTTAAAATCCAGCTGCAAAAGATAAACGAGGGAATAGAAATAGTACCTATATCTGCTGCAACAAATACAGGCATAGATACTTTACTGGAAAAAACCGCAGAATTGCTTGCTCATCATCGGCACGATATTATTTTTGAAGAAGAATATGAGGAATATATCGCTCCGGATGAGATTCATGAAAAATTTGTTGTTGAAAAGGAAAAAGATGATGTGTTTTCCGTGAAGGGTGAGGGAATTGCCAGAATGCTTGGTTATACCAGTTTGGAAACAGAAAGAGGATTCGCCTTTTTTCAAAAATATCTGCGAGAAAGAGGAATAATAGCAGCTCTTGAACAGGCTGGCATACAAGAGGGAGATACAGTCAGTATATATGATCTGCAATTTGAATACTATAAATAGTATCTTATCCGCTATAGCGGAGGAAACTAAATTAGCTTTTTTTTGGCTTTTTTGGATTCAAAAAAGCTATGAAGAGAAAAACAAAAAACATTTTTCTTGACAAAATTTCAAAAAAAGTGTATAAACAGTGTTGTAGAGGGTTAATTGTCTTAAAAAGTGTATTGAAAGCCCAAAAAGAAATAACTTATTTTTATTTTAATTAGGAGGAATCGTCAAATGAACAAAGCGGAACTAGTATCTGCACTGGCTTCTACAGCCGAACTCAGCAAAAAGGACTCTGAAAAATTTTTGAAAGCCTTTGAAGAAGTGGTAATAAAAGAACTTTCTGAAGGTGGTAAAATACAACTGGTAGGTTTTATGTCAATGGAAGTGGTAGACAGGAAGGAGAGGGAAGGACGCAACCCTCGCACAAGCGAAACAATGATTATACCAGCATCTAAGGCGGTTAGATTTAAAGCGGGTAAGATATTAAAAGATTCTGTAAACAAATAAGGCATGCAACTTGCAAAAAACATGTATTTGCATTTTGCATGTGTGTTGTGCGTTGATCTTTGATAGGTATTATTTGTTGGCAGATACTCTTGAAAGTAGGTTTGCTGAATTTTTGGATATTTCCAATATTAAAAATGGGGTCGTAATGAGGTTGGACAAATTTTTGAAATTATCTCGCCTTATAAAGCGGCGCACTTTGGCAGCACAGGCTTGTGCCGCCGGCAGGGTAATTGTAAATGGCAAAACAGCCAAAGCATCTTATGAAGTTAAGATAGGTGATATTATAGAAGTTCACTTTTATAGCGGCATTACAAAAGCAGAGGTTGTTTCTTTGAAAGAGATCGTAAAAAAAGATGAAACAGATTTGATGATAAAACTTTGCGACGTTTAATTGACTTTTATAACATCGGCAATATAGGGTCGTGTTGAAAAACTGAAAAAAAGTACAAAACAAGAAATATACTAATCTCGATTAAATTATTCTTAATGCAAACAACATATTTTTGCATTAATCAGCACACTTTATGACGGATTTATTTTCGGAAAATAAATCCGTTTGCCCTGCCAATTGATGGAGATATATAGCAGTTCCATTTTAAACTGACTATATTGCAAAATTAGGCTAAAACCGCCGAATTCAGGAAGCTATTCCACTCAATTTCATTTTGGGAAGAAGGCAAAATTAAGTGGAATAGCTATATACTGTAATATGCTACAATATGCTGTGCAGCTTAGAGTGGTTTCATTGTTGGGAAAAATATAACATCTCTTATGGAGGAGCAACCGGTTATGAGCATAACGAGCCTATCTATGCCAATGCCTAACCCTCCCGTTGGGGGCATACCATAAGAAAGAGCGGTTATAAAATCCTCGTCCAGGGGCATGGCTTCATTGTTACCCTTCGCCTTTAAATCCTCTTGGGCTTCAAACCGTTGGCGTTGGTCTATCGGATCGTTTAGCTCGCTAAAAGCATTTGCGTATTCCCTTCCCACGATAAATAGCTCAAATCGCTCCGTTAGAGACGGATTGTTTGGTTTGCGTTTTGCTAAGGGAGAAATTTCTATGGGGTAATCTATAATAAAAGTTGGTTGTATAAGATTTTTTTCAACTTTTTCTTCAAAAAGGCTGTTTAGTATATCCCCTATTTTATGGTGAGGTTCTACTTCTACACCGCTTTCCTTTGCAGCAGCTCTTGCTTGCTCCGATGTTTTTATTTCAGAAAAGTCGATATTGGTGTGTTCTTTAACTGCATCTATCATACTTATACGGGCGAAGGGCTTTTCTAAATCCATCTCATGACCTTCGTAGCTGATTTTGTATGTACCCAACACGTCATACGCTGCTGTGCGGACCAATTGCTCTGTTAGCTCCATAATTGCGTGATAGTCAATGTAGGCACAATATAGCTCAAGCATTGTAAATTCCGGGTTGTGGCGGGTGCTTATCCCCTCATTGCGAAAAACTCTGCCTATTTCGTAAACTTTGTCAAAACCACCCACTATGAGCCGTTTAAGGTAGGTTTCCAAAGAAATGCGCAAATAAAGCTCCAAATCCAGAGCTTTGTGGTGAGTTGTGAAAGGAACGGCGTTTGCACCACCATACACTGTCTGAAGCACGGGAGTTTCCACTTCGATATAACCCTGATTGTCTAAATAATTTCTTATAGACTTTAAAATTTTGCTACGATTTGCAAATGTTTTGCGAACGCTTGTATTTACGATTAGATCAACGTAGCGTTGGCGATAGCGTAGGTCTATGTTTGTCAGCCCATGAAATTTTTCCGGTAAAATTTCTAAACTTTTGGAAAGGAGAGATATTTCCTGCACATTAATTGAAATTTCTTCTTTTTTTGTTTTAAAAACCGTGCCTACGATCCCAAATATATCGCCAATGTCCGTTTTTTTGAACTCTTCGTAGGCCTCTCCCATATGGTCTTGCTTTAAATAAATTTGTATACGCCCATGGCTGTCCAAAATATCACAAAAGCTGGCTTTCCCCATCAGTCTACGAGACATTAATCGACCGGCAATGCTAACCCTTTTCCCTTCATAGGCTTCATAGTTTTGCAGTATATCTGTAGATTTTGTGTCTATATCGTATTTGACTATATTGAAGGGGTCTTTACCCGCTTGTTGCAGTGCGGCAAGTTTTTGCCGCCTTATCTCCTTTAGCCGATTGCTATCCTGGCTACTATCTTGATTACTGTCTTCTGTAAAAATTTCTGTATTATTTTCCATCTTTTCTCCCTTGAGTTGCCTTTACTTACCGACTATCTCTAAAACTTTGTATTCTATTAACCCGTCAGGGGCACTCACCTCTACAATTTCTTCTGCTGAGCGGTTCATTAGTGCCAATCCCAGTGGGCTTTCGTTAGATATAAAACCTTTGTCCGGAGCTGCTTCTGCAGAACCCACTATTTTATATTCCAACTCCTCACTAAACTCTACATCCAATAAGCGGACAACAGAGCCAATGGTGATAGTATCTGTAGATATTCCATCTTCATCTATAATTTCAGCGTTGCGCAACATTTTTTCCACAGACAAAATACGAGATTCTATCTCGGCTTGCTCTTCTTTAGCGGAATCGTACTCAGCATTTTCGGATAAATCTCCTTGTCCGCGAGCTTCCTTTATTTTTTCTGCTACCTCTTTTCGGCGCACAATCTTCAGGTGCTGTAGCTCCTGCTCCAGATTTTTTAGACCTTCATAGGTAAGCACAGTTCTTTTTTCAATCATTTGTTCCTCCCAATATAGCAAATTATAGCAAATTAACTTTTCGCTACCCCTTAAAAGTCAGAAAAGTTAATTTGCAATAGCAAATTAACTTTTCACTAACTTTTTTAAATTCAGAAAAGTTAATTTGCTTTCCTTATCCTTAATTCAGCACTTTCACCATTTTTAAAATGGGACAATATTAATAAAAAGTGCTATAGAATGAGCCGGCAGGCCCATTATTGTTTTTGATTATTGTTCCTGTGGTTGAGGTGTTTCGGTTTCTTCGTAGGTTGCTCCTTCGTTGTCTGCATCTATGGTTGTTAATGACCATTTACCTAATTTCTTTATAGATTTCATAAGAGCTTCTTCAAAATTAGGGCTATTTTCTTTTTTTACAATAGCTATGGCAGAAGGGCCATCGCCACTCAAAAACACAGCTTTTGCACCGTGGTAATAAGCTGTAACAAAAAGCTGCTGCATGTGTGGGAATTGCTTTTCTCGATAGGGTTGATGTATTTTGTCTTGAACAGCGGTCGCTAAATTGTCCCATTCGCCATTTACCATAGAGGCTATAAATAGAGCAGAACGGGATATGTTGTGCAACACATCTTCTTTTTTGTACTGAGCCGGTAGTGCCACCTTAGCTCCCTCTGTTTTGGGGGGCAATTCCGGCTCTTTTTTGCGTTGAGCCAACGGTAACACCTTAGTTGCTACTTTAGCTGCTTCTTCTGTTTTCGGAGGCAATTCAGGGGTGATTATCACAAACGTTATTTCAGAAGAAACAGGGATTTTTGAAAAAACAAGGGGTTTTCTGGCTCTTCTTGCACTGGAAACTATGCCACCCAAAAGAGCGGGGGCTACATTATCCGGCTGCCCATCTAACCGCTCCGCTATTTGCAAAAGAGCATCTATTGGTAGATTTTTTCCGGAAAGTTTGTTGGCAAGCATAATACCTGCCACAATACATGCGGCACTGCTGCCGAGTCCACTGGAAATTGGTATCTCGTCCTTTTGCACAATGCTTACAGCGGGCATATGCTTACCAAATTCTCTGTAAAAATGAACCATGGACTTGTATATCAAATTTTCAGTATTTGTTGGCATGTTAGCACTGTTGTTTTGTATTTCTATATAGAGTGCAGGAGAAAACTGAGCACTAACTCTATTATATAGACTAAGTGCCATGCCAAGGCTGTCAAAACCAGCCCCTAGGTTTGCGGTTGTGGCGGGAACACGTACAGTTATCATATAACTTCACCTCATTTGTACTTTTTAATTTTTTTTGTTGTAATGAAAAAATTCTTAAACTATACTATATCAAAATTTAAGAAAATATTCAAGCTATAGCAAACGCACTTTGAAACCACGAGTGTAGAGGGCGTGAGGCGTTCTGACCGATAGCAGTCGTGGATTGAAAAGACGTTTGCTATGTAGTAAAATCATGGAAATCAAAGGAAATCAAAAAATCAGCAGCGTCAAAAAAAATATAAGGACAGTCAAATACAGAGCTGTCACACTTTCTCACTTAACCTCCACCACTGTAACTCCGCTGTCGCCTTCTCCAAACTCTCCTGCTCTGTAGCTCTGTACATGAGGGTTTTTTGCGAGGTATTTTTGTATTGCACTACGCAGCACCCCTGATCCCTTCCCATGTATTATCGTTACTTGCTTTAACCCTGTTAAATATGCGTCGTCCAAATACCCGGCAGTTAGCTCCAACCCCTCATCCACCATTTTGCCCCTAATATCCAGGCTTGTGCTTATCGTTTTAGATTTTTGGGCTTTTATAGATGAGCGTACCGTAGGGCTTAGGGTTATCTCCTCTTTTTCTGTATCCAAGGAAAGGTTGGTTATTGGTACTTTTACCTTCATTATGCCCACTTTTACCAACACATCTGCGTTTGTATCGGGCAAAGCACTTACAACACCACTTTGGTTTAGCGTGTGAATATAAACCCGATCCCCCAACACCAACTTTTTGATTGGCTTGTAAACAGGCTTCGGTGTTATTTCCTCTATTTTGCTTGTAATAGATTTCCGCAATGCATCCATTTCGTGCAAGTTAGCTTCTTTGCTTTTTGCTATCATCTCTTTTATTATGGAATTCGCTGTTTCTTCTGCCGCCCTCAATGTTTCTTGAGCCTGCTCCTTCGCCTTTTTCAAAAGTTTCTCTTTTTGCTGTTCAAATTTTTGTCGTTGTTCATTTAGCTGCTGTTTAAGGCGGTTAGCTTCATTCATGTACCTATGAGCTCTTTCCTCTTCCATCAATGCTGTCTTTTTGTTAGTTTCCAAATCGGCTATTATATCCTCCAGCTTCTCCTCTTGGCTATTTATATAACCCCTAGCCATATCTATAATATAATCGGAAAGCCCAAGTTTTTTGGAGATTGCAAAGGCGTTACTTTTTCCGGGAACACCAATAAGCAAGCGATAAGTTGGAGCGAGGGTGTTTATGTCAAACTCGCAAGAAGCATTTTCCACACCGGGAGTGTTAAGGGCGTATAGTTTTAGCTGGCTGTAGTGGGTTGTAACAGCGGCTCGTATCCCCTGTTTATGCAGATATTCTAAGATGGATATGGCAAGAGCCGCTCCCTCTGTTGGATCTGTGCCTGCCCCCAGCTCATCTAACAGCACGAGAGAGTTTGATGTGGCATGTTCTAAAATTTTCACGATATTTGTCATATGGGCAGAAAATGTGGAAAGGCTCTGCTCAATGCTTTGCTCGTCCCCAATATCTGCAAAAACATTTTCAAACACTGCAAGCTCACAGCTTTGAGCAGGCACGTGAAGCCCCGCTTGACCCATTAGGGTAAACAACCCCAGGGTTTTTAGGGCAACAGTTTTGCCACCGGTGTTTGGCCCCGTTATCAGCAAAGTGGAAAAAGTGTCCCCAAGGTAAATATTTAGCGGCACAACGATGGTTTTGTTTATAAGAGGGTGGCGACCCTTCACTATATTAATAATCCCCTTTTCATTGAAGGTAGGTTGGGTTCCGTTCATATCCAAAGATAACTGCCCTTTCGCAAAGATAACGTCTAGCTCGGTTATAAAGTGAAGATTGTTTTTCAATAAAGGCACTTCCTCTTCCACCAAAAGAGAGAGTTTTTTTAGAATAGCTTCTATTTCCTCTTTTTCCTTAGATGCTAGTTCCCTGATTTTGTTGTTTAAAGTTACAACTCCCATTGGCTCTATAAAAACCGTAGCCCCTGTGGAACTTTGATCATGTACGATGCCGGGAAAAGATCCTTTGTATTCTTGTTTTATCGGCACGCAAAAACGTCCGCTACGCATTGTTACAACTCCGTCCTGCAACATATTTTTGTATTGTGAAGAATGTATTATGTTGTTCAACATTTCTTTTATTTTGCCATTGGATTGTTTTATGGAGCGGCGGATGTCGTTGAGAGCAGGGCTTGCATCATCTCGCATTTCTGTTTCGTTTAAAATAGCGGCATTTATAGCTTTTTCCAATTTTATCGGTACTCCTATCTCCGCAAAAAAAGGCTCTAATGCCGGAAAGGAATCATCTTTGTTTTCGGGTTTTGCGTAATTCTGCATCCTGCGGCAAACATAGGCAAAATCCCCAACATGGAGTAGTTCGGTAATGTTTAGAATACCACCGAGAGCCGCTCTCCCTATGGCTTGAGTAATGTCTTTTGCTCCCCCCAGGGGCAGAGAACCTTTTTTTAATAACATGTCTACAGCTGTTGTAGTCTGAATCTGGAGCTGTTCTATCTCCTTTTTATCAATAGATGGGGCAAGAGAGGCGGCAAGCTCTTTGCCTAGAGAGCTAATAGCTTTTGCAGACAGCAGACTCACTATTTTGCTGTATTCTAATGGTTTGTAAAAATTAATTTTCATAAGGCTTTCCTTTTTCAAAAAAATGTGTTAGAATGTGATAGGGTGTTTGGCAGATGTTTCGATAAGTGTCGCACATCAGCTTAACTCTAAAATCTATCTAAAATCTATATGGATATTGTAGCGATATTTTCGGAAATAGTCAAAGGGTATTTGAAGGGCATTTGAAATATGAATTGGAAAGCCCTGCTAAAACCGTTAGGAAAGACAAGGAGATGATTGCATGAACTTTAATTTGTTTAATGAAATAACGAACGATATAAGAAATGGACTTAATATGCCGGCTCGTAGGTCTCCCGGGATTGTTAATCAGGATATGGCAGTAACAGCACCCGGAGCAGATGTCAACTACGTGGCTAACTCTACTGCCGTTGCCGGTTTGACTAGCGGTTTTACTTTTGCACAAATATTGCAAAATTTTACAGATAACCCACCTGCGGAGCTAGATCCGGAAATAGCTACTGCCATTGCTAGTGCTTCTGCCCAATATGCAATAGACCCAAACTTGATTAGGGCTGTTATTATGACAGAAAGCAGTTATAACCCAAACGCTGTTAGCCATGCCGGAGCGATGGGGTTGATGCAGTTAATGCCCGGTACTGCTGCAAGCCTGGGTGTTACAGACCCGTTTGATATTTGGCAAAATGTACACGGCGGCACACGTTATCTGCGGCGAATGCTCGACCGTTTTGATAACAATTTGGAGTTGGCTCTTGCGGCATACAATGCAGGGGCAGGCAATGTGAATCGTTTTGGGGGTATTCCTCCTTTTCGTGAAACTCAAAACTATATACCGCGGGTACAACGCCACAAACAAAATTATCTAATGCAACAGTACAGAAACAACAGAACAGAAAATATTGATCTATAAAAATTATAGAAACTCACATAAAATTATATGAAATTGTATGAAATTGTATAAAAGGGGGGATTTATTTTGACAAAACTATTAGCAGTATCTGCAAACGCTAGTGAATTATCCTTTGGGCGTGCCGTAGGCAAGGTTTTTGTGGAAAGCTACAAAGCCGCACATCCTACACACCAAGTAACAGAAGTAAACTTGTTTGATATATATGTGCCTGAGTTGGATAGTCGTATGATGAGTGCTATGGCTGATCTTTCTTCCGGTGGTAATTTTGACGACATTGCACCGGAAGTGCAAAAGGCTCTGATTGCCTCCGGTGCACTATTGCAACAGTTTTTAGACCATGACAAATATTTATTTATAACTCCTTTGTGGAATTCTTGCTTCCCTGCCAGGTTTAAATCTTATTTGGATACATTGTGTGTGTCCGGGAAGACATTTACGTACACAGATGATGGTTATCCGAGAGGGTTGGTAGAAGCCGGGCGCAAAGTAGTGCATATTCACGCTAGCGGTGGATACATAAAGACAATTAGCCAAGCCGATGCTGTGTTGCGTGAAGTTATGAACCTGATTGGTGTAAGAGAAATAGAAACGTTGTTTATACAGGGTCACGGGCAAAAGCCGGATTTGGCGGACCAAATAAAAGAAATAGCAACCAAACGAGCAATAGAAATGGCTAAAGTTTTTTGATTTGTTTGGTTGTACATAAAACCGCGGGATCTTGGTTCTAGCCCTGCAAGGGGCTAGCCCCTTGTCCCTAATATAGGTGTCCTATGAATAAGCCCTCTGCAAAAAATTTTAAAGTTTTGTTGTGTATAGCATTTGTAGCCGCAACTATATTTTTTGTATATGCCCTTGGACTTGGAGAAACAACGAATCAACACCCGACCTTTGAAGAGCCGACATACGACGACGTTGAACTTACGACCCTTGAAGAGCCAACATACGACGATGCCGAACTTACGACCCTTGAAGAACCGGCATACGACGACGTTGGACTTATTTTTGAGAGAGTTGTGGCATCTGTTTCATATAATGCTTCAGAAGAAATCTTTGAAGAGCCTGCTTATGAAGAACCCGATTATAAAGAAGATGCTTATGAGGAACCTTTTGAGTCTCGTTTTGATTCGCATACATATGTTTTGGAGCAGTTTTTTTCGGGCTTCCCTTCTCGCATTGCAGTTTATTATCATAACCCGGAAATCGGCTTCACATTTACCCGCAACGGAGAGAGGGTTTATTTTGCTGCAAGCCTCACAAAAGCCCCGTTTGCATTATATATTTACCAAAAAGCTGATGTGTGGCTTACCGATCTAAGTTCAGCACATCCTTTTTTAGAAGAATATTATGCGGGAGGTAGTGGCATTATACGCCACAATTTTGAGTTTGGGCATTATTTTAGCCAACATCAACTTTTAGCTTATAACTTGTTTCATAGTGATAATGTTGCTCTACGTATGTTGCGTTCTATCCATGGTGTGGCTGGTTTTACACGTTTTATTGAAGGTTTGGGGGGCGATTCAAGCCTTATACACAACATTACATATTCTCGTACAACTGCGAACCAGGCGGGGCTTTTAATGCGTGCCAAATATGATTATATAAACAGAGGAGGTCGTTACAGTCGCACATTTTTAGATCATTTGCTTAACAATCATTATCCCTTCTTTGAATCCAACTATCCTGTGGCAAGCAAAACCGGGTGGTTTCCTTTGTTTGGGGGGGCATGGCACAAAATGGCTATTGTGTACGCACCTTCCCCCTTTATTTTGGTTATTTTGTCTGATAACTATGGCGGTTACGATACTCCTTACTTCAACGAAATAGTGGCTTTTTTAGAGGAATTCAACCGATATATAGTCGATTATATCACTTTTCATTAAGGTTGCCCATTTTAAGTCGCCTTAATATATCAATTTTATGCTCTCGGGCTTTTTGTTCCCTATTGTGATTGAAGAATCCAATAGCAGGGCGGCTTCGTTCGCCATCTCTTCTTTTTGAGTATAAAGAGTTGCAATTTTATCTCCCTCATCGACTTTATCGCCGGTTTTTTTGTGGAATACTATACCTGCCTTTGGATCAATTATATCTTCTTTTTTTGCACGGCCCGCACCTAATATAACGGTTGCAATCCCTGCATTTTCTGTATTCATACTTTCTATGTAACCACTAGCTTTTGCTGTATAGTCTTTTATAAAAGCGGCTTTTGGGTATTTTTCGGGATTGTCTATAAAATGAGTATCCCCGCCTTGGGCAGCTACCATTTCCTTAAATTTTTCAAAAGCTCTCCCATTCTGTATAACCGTATCCACCATTTTTTGACATTGCTCCAGTGTGCCTTTGTCTGCAAGAAACAGCATATTTGCGGCAACTTGACCGCAAATAAACGTTAAATCCTCCGGACCCTTTCCTTGCAAAGTTTCTATTACCTCTGCAATTTCTAGCCAGTTGCCGGCGGTGCGACCCAGTGGTCTGTCCATATTTGTTAGGAGTGCAACGGCTTTTTTGCCGTTTTCCGTTGCAATCTCTACCATTGCATCCGCAAGCTCCGTTGCCCATTGGGGGGTTTTAGCAAATGCACCGCTCCCCACCTTCACATCCAACACAAAGGCATCTGCACCGCTTGCCAGTTTTTTACTCATTATAGATGCGGCAATAAGGGGTATACTGTCTACCGTAGCCGTTACATCTCGCAGGGCGTATAGCTTTTTGTCGGCAGGAGCAATATTGCCTGTTTGTCCGATTATAGCCAAACCATTTTTTTGTACCTGGGCTATAAAATCCTTGGTGGCAAGCTCTGTATTAAAGCCGGGTATAGACTCCATTTTGTCTACTGTTCCCCCCGTGTGGCCAAGACCTCTGCCACTCATTTTTGCCACGGGAACACCGTTTGCGGCCGCAATCGGTCCCACCACAAGGCTCACCTTGTCCCCCACACCACCGGTAGAGTGCTTGTCAACTTTTATACCATCAATTGAGCTAAGATCCAGCATATCGCCGCTTTTAGCCATTTGCAAAGTTAATGCTGCCGTTTCGGTTTTTGTCATCCCATTAAACATTATTGCCATAAGCAAAGCGGCGGCTTGATAGTCCGGCACTTCTCCGGATGTGTATCCCTTCACAAAAAAGGCGATTTCATTTACCTCTAGCTCCTTCCCTTCTCTTTTTTTCATTATAATGTCGTACATTCTCATATTATCTCAATCCTTTCTCGTAAGGCTGGCCTAATGCTCGCGGGGCCGCAGATCTTTTTGATGTAAAAGCCAACAAAACCAAAGTGGCTATATAGGGCGTCATGTGGTAAAAGTGGGCAGGGATCGCAATATCGCGCAAAAAGCCTATGACAGTGTGGCTAGCGGTAATAGCCTGCATTAAACCAAAAAAGAAAGCTGCCAAAATTATTCTAAGAGGCTTCCATTGGCCAAAGATAAGGACAGCGATTGCCAAAAAGCCATAACCGCTAACAGTGGCATTAAATGCAATAGATGTGGGTACAATAAGAACCAGTCCGCCCATTCCTGCTAAAGCTCCGGATATAAGGACAGCAGCCCATCGTATGCGATACACATTTATACCAACACTATCGGCGGCCTGGGGATGTTCACCACAAGAACGTAGCCGCAAACCGAACCTGGTTTTGTAAAGCACAAACCAGCTAACTACCAAAACGCCTATCCCAATATATGTGGTGATATAAGCACCCTGAAAAAACGAAGGTCCAATAATGGGTATTTCCCCCAAAATGGGTACCGAGCTAATAAGAAACATTTGAGGTGCAAAAAACACCTGCTGAGTTTGTCCGACAATACGGGCAGTGTAAATAGCGAAAGCCGGAGCGAAAATGTTAATGGCAATACCGCTTATCGTTTGATTGGCATTTAAATTAATACATGCGTAGGCGTGGAAACAGGCAACAAAGACACCTGTCGCCATCGCTATTAACAGCCCCAAAAGCAACGTGGTCTGACCCGGCATCATATGCTGAAATGTGGAAATAAACAAAATAGATGTGAATGCCCCCATAACCATTATGCCTTCCAATGCAATATTAACAATACCGCTCCGTTCAGAAAACATCCCTCCCAACGCTACAATTAGCAACGGTATGAAAAAAAACATCGTTTGTTGCATAATAAAAAATATCATACGACCTCCTCTTTTTCCTTAGCTCTCTTTTTCGCCAAACGAGTTAAATATATTTTCATCAGCAAAGAAAAGGCGCTAAAGTAAATTATAACAGAGATTACAATTTCTATAATTTCCGGAACAAAACCAAACAATTGCATAGTAAAACCCCCAAGGTGAAGGTAAGCAATTAGCATACCGGTAAATATTATCCCGATGGGGCTACCTAGTGCAAGAAAAGCAACGGATATTCCCGTAAAACCCTCTGCGGCTAAAACATTGGCTACATTCATGGAAATACCTGCTCCGGAAAGGTATAGTAACGCTCCCCCAAGCCCCGCCAATGCTCCTGATATCATCATACTTAGCACAATATTGCGGTTTTGGGCTATCCCGGCGTATTTTGCAGCATCTTTGTTAAAGCCTGCCGCCTTTAGCTCAAAACCAAATTTAGTTTTGTTGAGGACAATGTGAATGATGACAGCGGCGGCTAGTGCTACAATAATACCACTATTTACCGAAGAAGCTATTATCCCGTCCGTAAAAATATAGTTCATTCCCCACCTGGGCATGTTAGAAGATGCCGGAACGACTGCGGTTTGGGCGCGGAAGGGGTCAAATATTGTGTTTAAAATAAGCCAATTAACAAGAAACATGCCGATATAATTGCTCATAATGCAAGAAATAACCTCATGTACATTGCGATAGGCTTTTAAAAGGCCGGGTATCGCAGCCCAAAGAGCTCCACAGAGCATTGCCGCAACAAGAGCAGTTATTATACGGATAGCGGGGGGCAAAAACTGAAATTCTACCCCAACATAAATCGCTGCAAAAGCTCCAAAGGTGAATTGCCCTGTGGCTCCAATGTTGAAAAGTCCGGTTTTGTAGGCAAAGCCAACAGAAAGCCCTGTCATTATAATCGGTGTTGCAAAGTAAAGTACATCACCAAAGTTGCGTAAGCTACTAAAACCGGATGTGAGTATGGTTAAAAAAGCCGGAATGGCTTGGCTGGCATTTGTAAAAAAAAGCACTATCAATCCAACAAAAAGCCCTGCCAAAACTGCGGCACCGGACGCAAGAAAATCAGAAAAACCTGCTTTGAACGTATTCATTTGTACCTCCTTAATGAAGTGTGTTTATCATTGTTATAATATCAACAGCTTTTGGTGGGCAACCTCCTACATGGTTATCAAACCCCCTTGCACAATCCCCTATCCCCAATGTGCTTGTGTTTTGGTCTGTCTTTCCTTTAAAACCCTGACCAATACAAATTTTTTCGATTTTGCTTGGATTATAACCGTTTCTGTGTAGTGCAAATATAAGAGCTGCGTAACATACTGAACAAGCTCTGTCTTCAGCAATACCGGTATTTTTCGATCGATAATCCTCGGACAACCTTTTGCTTTTTTGTTGTATGGCAGGCTTGTTATCGACTCCAAGCTCCATCACCTTTGTTTTGGCAGAAAAAAACTCCCCAAGCCCATTTTCTTGTGCATGAACCAAATACCCTATATCTTGAGGTTTGTATCCGATAAGTTCAGCACAAAAAGAATCGATGAGGAGCGAATCACGCCCTGCAATAATGCGGTTTGCTTCTACTGGGCTACCACCTTCTTCAAAAGAGAGATCTCCGCAAATTCCGTCCACAACACAATAGTGAACAGGCAACAACGAAGCTAAGGCGGCAATAGGCTTATGCAGGCCCAAGGCATGAAATCGCCGCATTTCTTTTTCCGGTATGCAACCTTTTAAATTTTTCAGGCAACAGGTAAAGCGGGTTTGGCAATGAGCTTTTAGAACAGGAACGTTAATAAAAAAGTCTGTTTCAAAAGCGGCTTCGGCAATTTGTATATCGAGGCCGCTATGATTTAGTGTCTTGTGCGGGGCGTTTTTTAGATCCACCAGGGGAACATTGTATTTTTTTGTCAGGTATTCATAACCGCATACTTTGTAGGCTTTTTTTGTATCGTTTCCAACAGCGGAGCTTTCCATTATCTTTATTTTGGTAATACCAAAATCTTTCAAAAAACAAATAATACCCTCCAACACCTCGGGGTGTGTCGTTGCACCGTTTTCGGGAGGGCTTGCCAAAACCAAATTGGGCTTAATTGCCACAGCCATTCCGGGTTTTAAGTATACTTTAATATCCGATGCTTCCAGGGTCTCATATGTGCTTTTTACCCAGTCTTTACCATAATTTACAACTATCATAACAATCCTCACAATCCTCCTATATTTTATTAAATGCTATATAGCATGTCGGCATAGGATGGGAACGGCCAGTTTACTACAACTTTCTCAAGTTTGTCAACCACTTCTCGTAGGTTATTCATATCGTCTAATATATAATCTTTGCAGTATGACGCTGCTTTTATCGGAGTTTCTTGGGTATGTATTTTTTCCGTATGATTTTTTAATGTGGTTAGTGCTTTTTGCAAAGATTCGGTTAGAGCAGATATTTTCTTTAAAATATCCTCCTCTAATATAATCGGCAAATTAAGCTGTTTTTTCCCAAGAGATAATGTTACTAGCTCATTTTCATACTTAAATATTGCCGGGATAATACGGCTTTCTATCATTCCTATCATTGTTAGAGCTTCTATATTGATTTGTTTTGCATAGTCCTCAAGCATAATGTCGCAACGAGGCACTAGTTCATTACGGCTTAGTATACCGTGCCTTTCAAACAAGTCCACACTCTTTCGAGTTATTAGCTGTGGAATTGCATCTACTGCTGTGGCTAAGTTGGGAAGACCACGTTTGGCTGCTTCTTGTACCCATTGTTGGCTATAGCCATCCCCGTTAAATATTATGCGTTTGTGGTTTTTCATAGTATCAGAAACTAGCTCTTTTACTGCCATCTCCAAATCTTCGCCCATTTTTACCTTTAGCTCCAAGTGGTCTGCAAACTCAAGCAAAACCTCTGCAACCATTGTGTTCAAAATAAAATTTGGCTCGGATACGGAAGCAGAAGAACCGGGCATTCTGAACTCGAACTTGTTGCCTGTAAACGCAAACGGTGATGTTCGGTTGCGATCGGTAGTATCACTCGGGAAACTCGCAAGGGACGTAACGCCCAAGTTTATACCTTTTTTTTGGAGAGGTATATAGTCTGTTTTAGTTTCCAGGGCGTTAAGAATGTTTTCGATTTCACTGCCAAGATATACAGAAACAACAGTAGGAGGGGCTTCGTTTGCCCCAAGGCGACAATCACAACCGGCATCGGCAATACTTGCCCGCAACAACGAACCGTATTTATCTAAGGCTTTTATAACAGAAGACAAAAACACTAGGAATCTGTAGTTTTTGTGCGGCTCTTTTCCCGGCTCCAGTAGGTTTTCTCCCAAGTCTGTAGCCAAAGACCAATTGTTGTGCTTGCCGCTGCCGTTTACCCCTTCAAAAGGTTTTTCGTGAAGCAGGCATTCCATATCGTGTTTTTTTGCTAAAGATTTTAACAACTCCATAACGAGTTGGTTTTGGTCAGCGGAAATATTGCCGTTTGCAAAAATACAGGCAAGCTCGTGTTGAGAGGGGGCTACCTCGTTGTGTTGAGTTTTTGCGTATATTCCCAATCTCCACAACTCTCGGTTTAACTCTTTAAAAAAAGCGGAAACACGAGGCTTTAGCGTGCCATAATAGTGATCTTCCATTTCTTGCCCCCGTGGGGGTTTTGCACCCAAAAGGGTTCTGCCACAAAAAACCAAATCCGGCCTTTCGTTAAATATCCACTTGTCAATCAAAAAAAATTCCTGCTCAACTCCAACTGTGCTAAAAACACGACCTGTGCTATTATCGCCAAAGAGCCTCAAAATTCGTAATGCCCCTTTGTTTATAATTTCCAAAGAACGCAAAAGAGGCGTTTTTTTGTCCAAAGCCTCTCCGCTATAGGAGTAAAATACACTGGGAATGCAAAGTATGCCATCTTTAATAAATGCGTATGATGTAGGATCCCATGCGGTGTAACCGCGGGCTTCAAATGTTTCACGTATTCCTCCGGAAGGGAAGCTGGAAGCGTCTGGTTCACCGCGAACCAAAGATGTTCCGCTAAACTCCATAATCGCCCCTTCTCCGGAAGGAACAACAAAGCTGTCGTGCTTTTCTGCCGTTATTCCCGTCATAGGCTGAAACCAGTGGGTATAGTGAGTCACTCCCTTTTCCACCGCCCATACTTTCATAGCGTTTGCTACAATTTTTGCCACATCGGGCGTTAGGGGTTCACCTTTTTTTATTGTGTTTTTTAAAACTCTGTATGTGTCTTTTGGTAAGGCTGTTTTCATTGCTTGATCGTTAAACAGCCCTTCCCCAAAAAGCTCTGAAATGTTCATTATAAAACTCCTAATTCCTTTAGGAACAATTTTTAATATTACCGAGCGGAACTGCTTCCTTGATTCGGTAACTTCTCGGTAGCTTAAAAAATATAAAAAATGCCCCTAATAAAGGGCGAAACAAAACAAGTGTTGCGAAAAAGTGCAAAAAGTACAAATATAACCAATATAATAATGAGTCACCCGGGGGTCGAACCCGGGACAACCAGATTAAAAGTCTGATGCTCTGCCGACTGAGCTAGTGACCCAAATAGCAAAAAATATTTGCGAAAGGGTGAGTGACGGGATTTGAACCCGCGACAACCAGAACCACAATCTGGCGCTCTACCACTGAACTACACTCACCATGATTAGCGTTTTTAGGCAAAATCCCTGCCACCACCAAAATTTCGATTTCATATTCTTTATACATTTACAACAATTACAACAATTTCGCAACCAATTTCGCAACAGTTCTATAGAACCCCCACCCTACAAATGTACCTGAAGGGACTCGAACCCCTGACCCACGGCTTAGAAGGCCGTTGCTCTATCCAACTGAGCTACAGGTACTCGAACTAGGGTTTGGGGAATATCACAAAATAGAACCAAGAGTATATTGTGGATTATTAGAAAAAGCCCCAATATACTCTTCAATAGCCGGGGTGAGAGGATTCGAACCTCCGACCTCCTGAACCCAAATCAGGCGCGCTAGCCAAGCTACGCTACACCCCGAAAACAGTAAATATATTGCGAAATTACCAAATCTGTTGCCAAAAAAGGCTGGAGATAAGGAGACTTGAACTCCTGACCTCTTGACTGCCAGTCAAGCGCTCTCCCAACTGAGCTATACCCCCATGTGCAAGCCATTGTCTGGGCTGAAGTGGACTCGAACCACCGACCTCACGCTTATCAGGCGTGTGCTCTAACCAGCTGAGCTACCAGCCCCCGGACGCATCGGCGAGCAACAACTGCAAGTTGTGACCAGCCCCCAAAAATCCCTATCAACAAAATCTGCGGCAAAACAAAGCCGTAATAATAAAAATACAAAACCTACAAATACAAAACCGCTACAAAACCTAATAACAAAAGTAAACAGTGGAGATGACGAGATTCGAACTCGTGACCCCCTGCGTGCAAGGCAGGTGCTCTCCCAGCTGAGCTACATCCCCAAACAAATTTGCATGTTTCTGAAAAGTGTTGCCAAAAAACTATAAAGCGGAGAAAGAGGGATTTGAACCCTCGCGCCGGGTTAACGACCTACCCGCTTTCCAGGCGAGCCCCTTCAACCACTTGGGTATTTCTCCACATGGGCTACTCGGCCGCTACATACCGGAGAGGGTGGGATTCGAACCCACGGCCCCTTTCGGAGTCGCTGGTTTTCAAGACCAGTTCCTTAAACCACTCGGACACCTCTCCACAATGCACACTAATCCACCACAGGAAAGTGTCACAAAAGGAAACTATCCCAAAACGACCGTTGATAATTGTAATATAAGATTCGATTTATGTCAAGTACTTTTTTGAATTTTTTTTGCGTATGGAGGAACAAAAACGTTGTTTTAAAATTTTCATAAAATGATTTTTGTGTATTCTAGCATAAATACAAAAAATTAGCAATAAGAAAAATGTCTAAATTATTGGCCAATAATTTTAATTTATTGTTGATTTTCACAACGAACCACAATAAGCATTTTGTTAAACTAGTAGATAATACCATAAAATTTCATGAAGTTGTTATGCCGATAAATCCGATAAATTTTAATAACCCTCTTTTGTGTTTTTTGAAAATGTGTTATAATTTACTTATGTGTGTTATAATTTACCTATGTGCAAGAAAATGCAAGAAAAGCTGTTTACAATATTAGTGGGAGGATGAAACATGATAATTACAACGCCCCTTTTCGGAGAAATAGAAATACCAAAAGAAAAGATTATTGAATTTGAGGCTGGCATACCTGCTTTTCATGACCAAACCCAGTTTATAGTTATACATGATGAAGATAATGACAACAGTGCATTTTGTTGGCTACAGTCTATAAAAGACCCGGAACTTGTTTTTCCTATTGTAGATATACTTAGTATAATGCCTCAATATTCTCCTGCTATTTCTGAAACTGACCTAACAAGTATTGGAGAGTATGAGAAAAGTGATTTTTTTATTTACAATATAGCGACAATACCCGACAACGTTGAAGATATAACTGTAAATTTGAAGGCTCCCGTCATTATTAATGCTAAAACCCAAAAAGGTATGCAATGTGTAGCCCAAAACGAGGAATATTTGGTACGTCACAAAATTTTTGGTGATATACAAAAAAGAAAGCAGGTGCAATGATGTTAGCTCTTACAAGAAAAAAAGGAGAATCCATAATTATTTCTGATAATATAGAAATTGTTGTTATCAGTATTCAAGGTGAGCAAGTTAAACTTGGCATAAGTGCCCCAAGAGAAATACCGGTAAACAGAAAAGAGATTTATGATCAAATAGTAGAAGCTAATAAGGAATCTGCCAAAGCGAATATAACTACTTTTAAAGATCTAACCAAGCTAAAATAGGCTAAAACAGACTTATTTTGTGTTAATGTGAAGGGGTGTGTTTGTTGTAAACACGCCCCCCTTTTCTTTTTTGTAATTATAATGCATAAAAGAAAAACGATATAATTTTGTTATTTATGTCAACGTATTGTGAAACAATATATCCGAAATTATACACATTGACACAAATTATTTTTCGAGAATTAATGTCGCAAAAAATAATGCATAATATTACACAACATATTTTTCGGTTTTTGCGTAATATCGTTAATGATGCATACCACAAACAGGATTTTTGGGTTCGGCATTTTTTCCTTATTAATTATAAGCCGAAAATTATAATCCGAAAAGTTGATTTCTAAGTTTGAATTTGGGTTTAAATTATAGCGATTCCGTGTTTCATTTTCCCCGTTTCTAAGATTTTGGATCAAGGGTTAGAATGGCGAAAAATCTTAGCTGAGCCTTTAAAAATCACCTTTAGAGAGGCTTTTCTAATGCGAACTAACGAAGACTCGATGTGTGACTCTATGGCTGACTCTATAGCTGACTCTATGTGTGAGTGTAGAATTTTTGATTTAAGGTATGCCTTGTTATAATAAAAAATAGTAGAAAATAATAAAAATCAGGCAATTTTTTTGTGCCGAGAAATATAAAAACATTATACAACAGCTGGCATGGACAAAACAAGAGAGAAATGTAGCGTTTAACTTTTTTAGAATCGAGACCAAATTGAAACCGAATTGAAACTCTCGAACTTTTTCGTTGCACCTTTACAAATGCACGGAAATTTTCTGTGCTTGTGCTTGCAAAAAAATATGAAATAGTAGTATAATAGTATGTATGTATAACAACGAGTATTTATCACAAAATAGGTTAGGTTTATGAATGTATTGGACTATTTTGAAAACGAGTTGCCCATTATTTCCGTTAATCACAACGGAGTATCTGAACAGCGGGAAACTACAATCAACCTACAATCTTCTCCTACAGAGGAGCGTGTAGGTAAAATTATAATAGAAAATATTGGTGCAGGCACTTTAAAAGGGAGCATATATTCTAATAGCACCGTTGTTTTTGATGTACCCCATTTTAACGGCAACAACATAGAAACACGATACAGTCTTAACCTTCCACTCAACGCCCCAAAAGAGATTTGTACAAATGTCACCATTGCTTCTAACGGCGGCGAGCATACAATAAAATTCATAATAAATGTACTGCCTCCCGTTCTTTTTACAGAGGGTTTTTCCATTAACGATATGGATAGCTTTTACAAGTTGTGGGTGCAAAACCCTTCTTTTGCAAAAAAAATATTTATGAAACATGATTTTTATCTATGGTTACACACCATCAATTATGAATATATAGATATTTATGAGCAATTTAGAAATGATGTAAACAAAGAAAGGGGTATAAATAACTTTTTTGTGCTAAATAAACTAAAAAATCCCACAACAACGTCGTTATATGAGGAAAAGATACAAATGGCACTTGACCCATTTAAGATAGAACCCTGTACAGGGAAAGTTAGGGTGCGACGACATGGCGAGGGCTTTACTGACGAAACGCTGAAATGTAACGTTCCTTGGGTTATTTTCCGTAAAAGCAGTGTTACAACAGCAGATTTTAAACAAAGCAACGAAATAGAGATTGATTATGAGATAGATAGAAAATTGATAAATAAACGAGTGCAATACGGGACAATTTCATTGGAAACCGGTACGGGCGAAGTGCAGATAAAAGCTCAGGTGCTGAACCTTGTGGATATAAGATTAAACAAGAATTATGCGGGGATAAAAGATGATCTGTTCCTTTACATTAAAAATAACACAAAGGAACCCCTTAGAATAGAAATAGCACCAAGGGATAATTTTGTAAAATTTGACAAAAATCTTTATATAATAAAAACAGAAGAAGCCATACCCTTTGGTTTAAGGTTATCAACGTTGCAAACGGCTCAAAAAAGCATACGAAAGCAACCTGTTTTTCAGTCTTTTATAAGGGTAAAATCCCATTATCGGGACAAAAAATTCTTCCAAGATATAGAATTGCTGGTGGGAGACTTTAAGTAATGCGAATGGTTATAGATATACACAAGTATTACATACAATACATTTTAGGCGATAAAGCCTGTTTAGATAAAGCATACAGTGCAGCCAAAGATATTTCGAGAAAGCACCCTGCTCACACGGGGTTATATCTGTATACCGCATTACTCGAAATAGAAAAAGGTAATACATCTGTAGCTGAAGATATCCTGGCATCCTTTAAACCATATGCCAATTTTTATAAAGGTGGGGAATCCTATGCCTTTTATAATTTTTTGTTGGGTTTATTGGACTCAAGCGTTGCCGAAAAATCTAAAGATGCAATCTTAGCTTTCAAAAAGGATTATAGCCAGTATATCTGCTATATGTATATAGACAACGAGCCTAGCATAGCCTATACTTACTTAGACAAAGCCTTTACGGCTGGTTGTCGTAGCCCATTTTTATATCTTTGTTTTTACAAAATTTTCAAAAAAGGGCGCAGATATTACAAAAGTGCCTTGTTGCTTGCGTTTTTGAAATGGGCAAACGCTCACAATCTGCTAACCGCAGAAATGTTGCAAGCAAATGAACGGTTAATAACAGAAGAGATATGGGACAATATTTTTCTCTTTATGGAAATATATGAAAAGGTGGATAACGATACCTCTGACTGGCTTTTGTTGGAAATATGTAAAGTATTGCTAAGCAAAGGCGATTATAGCTCAATGGCATATGAGTTTTACAATAAACTGTCCGCCAAGCAAATATATGAGCAAGAGTTTAACAATGCTCTAATATATAGTGCATACATAAACAAAAAAGAGGATATATGCCGTTTTTCTGTGGAAAATTTTATGAACCGAGCTACCCCGGTGCCAATAGATATACGACCCTTTGTGTTTCACATACTTTTAACTTTACCTCATTTGAGAGATTTAGTAGATACTTACAACATGAGTGAAGATATTGTTGCATTAGCATTACACGGAGCCTCTACGGACATTTCTTCAAAGGATCAGAGATATTACAACACACTGTTCCGTTACACACTGGAAAACAACAAGGACAAAAGCAAAATATCCGGCAAAGCTGTTAACGTAATGGAATCAAGTATCGCAAGCTCACTTTTTTTACATAAACTAACAACAACAAACCCCAAAGTGGCTCATGTATGGATAAGCGAGCAAACCAGAGCAGAGCCAACATCTTATCAGTTGGACTGGAGCAGTGGTAGGGGCGAAGCGTTGGTACGGATAACATCTAAACACTTTAGAATATTGTGCCTGGATCAAAGCAAAAAAAGTATAATAGACGAAGAACCCAAATTACAAGAACAAGTGCAAGAGGATTTTTGGCTATATAACTATCTTTACAAAAAGGGACACACCGGAACGGGGCTTTTAACAGCTATCGCCGACCATTATATACACGAAGGTGCGCAAACAGAGGAATGCACAATTATATTAAGACGAGCAATGAAAACAGCGGGTTTGTCCAACCATTTCCGTATGCAAATAGCTCAAACCCTCGGCAACGTCCTTTTTAAACTTAATCATATAGAAAGGGCACTGGAATATTACAAAGAAATTGACCCGGGGAATCTTGAGCCACGACATATAGAGACCATGTTTAAGGTATTTATGGCTAACAACGAATATCAACAAGTCATAAAACTCATACAAGGCAACTCGCGAAATATTACGGAAACAGTATTGTGCGAAAGCATAGAAACCTTGTTGCAAGCCCAAGAAAACCCTAAAAAATACAAACCGATATTTAAGGTTGATATACGGCCGTTAATATCCGGCACTATATATGAATTGCTGATAAAAGGTTATTATAGCGAAACATTTTTAAAGACAGTATTGGACTATTACAAAGGTTCCATACATGAGTGGTGCAAACTTAGCGACGTTTTAAACGAGCATCAAATCAGCAATTCCCGGTTAGATGAAAAAGTTTTAAATGCGGCGATTTATATGCGTCATATTTCTTTAGATGTGCTACAGGTGTTTTTGCGAGCCTACTCCTCTTCGCATTTGCAAAACAGCAATGTTGTAGATGATTTTGTATACTATTTGTGCTACAAGACTATAGTAGAAGAAATAGATTTACCACAAAATGTGATAGATGTTCTTAAAGAAATATACGGAAAAAAAGAAGATATAGTTTTGATTATAGCTTTAGCAATATTGGCGATAAATAGTAAAGAGGAAGAGGGCGAAAAAATTTTAAAAGAGGCAATGAAAAATTTAGAGCTTAGCAACATGTTTTTGCCAATATTTATGGAGCGTGCAAGGGAACATTTAACAGATATGCAGCAAGGACTCTATTGTATATCATACACAGCAGATGCAGGAAAAAAAATATATATACATACAAATATACACACAAAAACAGGTGGTGAAAAAAAATATACAAAAACACAAATGAATTACTTTAAATTTGGTATATATACCACTAGCTTCCCTATTTTTTACAACGAGAAAGTGTCATACTACTTTGAGGATAAAGAAAAAAAAAGCGAGACTATGTTATACAAAAACGAAAGGGTAGATTTAAAGCCCCTTGACGATAATTTTGAGCTAAACCCGGCAAATGAATTTTTTGCAATAAATAATGCACTAATCTATTTTGAGATGTTTAAGCACGATGAAATGGAGAAACTGCTATATGGCATGTATCGACCAAAGGAAGCTGTAAAGTTTAAGTTGTTGTGATACTATGATACTATGATACTATGATACTAAAACATTATGATACTAAAACACAAAATAAAAGCATAAAAATACAAAAAGGGGCAAAAAAATGGGAAAAATATCTTTAGAGCAACACCAAGAGTTAGTTTTGGGAATAGACTTTGGTACAACCAACTGCGTCGTTAGTGTATACATAGATGATGAGCCGCAAATCATACCAATAGATGGCAGCAACATTTTCCCCACCGCCATTATGTTTGAGCCGGATTTGGAAGAAGAAAACAAATTGGCAAAAGTTTTTGGGGTGCAAGCGAAAGAAGCTGCGGCGATTTATCCGGAAAGCACTGTGCTTAGCATAAAGCGCCGACTGGGTTCCGGCAAAAAGATAAGTATTTTGGTAGACGATATACACCACAATTTTACCCCGGAGGAGATAGCAGCGGAGATTTTATCCTATTTACGAGAAAAAGCTCAAGAATATTTGGAAGAAGAGTTGCTCACTCCTTGCGAGTTTACCGGCTGCGTTATAACCGTTCCCGCAAATTCTACTGACAAACAGCGAAAAATGACGAAAGATGCGGCTATTTTAGCCGGATTTGACACAAATAAAACTTTTTTGCGGTTAGAGCCTGCTGCTGCTGCCATAACATATGCCCTTGGGGAAGACGCAAACAAAAACTTGCTTGTGTACGACTTTGGCGGCGGTACTTTTGATGCTTGTGTAATTAACATAGAAGCAACAGAGGGAGCAGAGCCTATTATATCTATCCTTAGCACATACGGAGATAACGATTTGGGAGGAGATGATATAGATAAGTTTATAATGGACATGGTTTACGAAGAGTTCAAAAAGCAAACGAAAGGAGAAATCGACCTTTTTGCAGAAGATGAATCCCCCCATATTTATCGCCAAAAAAAGATGGCGGTGGCAAGGCTTGAGCAGGTTAGCAGGCAAGCAAAAGAAAGGCTTTCCTTTGCTAAGTCTACAAAGATAACCCTTACTCCGTTTTTGCAGGAACCGAGAATAGTAAACATAAATATGGAGATAACAAGAGAGGAGTTTGAGAATCACCGTCGTATAAATCAACTGGGGGATGCTACGCAAGATTTTGAAAGGTATAAAGGCAAAAACTTGCGGGATATTTTGGATATTACTATACAATGTATAGATAATTGTGTTAATTCTGCCGGAATATCTCAAGTAGATGAAATATTTTTGGTTGGCGGTTCTTCTTCCATAACACTGGTTAGCCAAAAAATATTAGAAAAGTTTGGAAAAGAGCCTCACCGTTCAAAAATATCCCCTGCACTAAGCATATCTCTTGGGGCGGCAACGTATGCCAATTTGATTTTGTCTCCAACCGCAACGGGGCCGAAAATAAAAGAAAAAACCCTGCACCCCCTTGGTTTGGAAATAGCCGGGCGCAAGTTTTTTGAAATAGTTGGGGCAGGGATAGAAATTCCCAGCACGGGGCTAACGATAGAATCTACAGAAGAGTTCCCCACAAACTTTGACGATGTAACAAGTATGGCAATCGTTGTGTATGAGGATACATCCCCAACAGAAGATAAATCCATAAACAGGAATGGCATGAAACGCCTTGCGGGAACTACATTGCAAGGTATACCAAAAGCCCCAAAAGGAACCGAAAAAGTGAAAGTAATGTTTACTGTGGGGCAAGATAATATGCTAAAAGTGAGAGCGGTATCTGAAAGCCAAGGTGTTGAAACAGAGCTTTTAGTAGATGAGTTATACTAACAAGGAGATTCATATGCCACAGCCAAACTTTTTGACAGCCCTTGCCGCATATGCTCCGCTAAAGGCAAGTATTGAACCCCTAACAAAAGAAGCCTATGACCAACAACTGGAAACTTTTGTGAAGATTTTTGACGACATACTTTATTTTAGCATACGAAGCTGGGAGCCGGTTAAAGGCTATTCTGAAACCCTTTACAGCAAATGCAAGGTAATGAAATATTTGACAAATGTGGTAATAGATACCTTTATAAGCATTATAGAATATTGTAGAGAATATGAAGAAACCCTAATCGACCATCAGGAAGAACACCAAATAATAAAGGCTATATCTGAAACATTAGTCATAAAAATTGAAAATATAAAAGATGCGTTGCAAAGTTTTTTGGAAGAAACAGAGGAAATGACATATAATCCCCAAACTCTTAATATACAAGATTTTGCATTGGAGCAATGGGATAATATAAAAGATATAAATTTACAGCTTGCGGAAGAATTTTTTGTGGAGCTTCAAAATGATCCCAAAATACAACAAAAGGTTGCAAAGTCTGTAAATAGCCATATGCAGACATTAAACAAAAAAGAGATGGCATACAAAAAAGATAGGCTATTGTTTGAAATAACAACGTTTAACGACCTACTAAACTACAGTATAGCCAGGCTGAAAGAAAGCACGGAAATGGATGTGCTAATGTATATACAAGTTGTGGAAGAAGCAAATAGTATGATAAACACAACTTTGATTAATTATGGTATACGCCCTATAAATCCGCCGCCACACACTACATTTAACGGCAGAGAACACGAGGTAATAATGACCCAAAGCCAAGAGGGGTTTAAAAAAGGGGAAATAATAAAGGTATCGAACCAAGGTTACCATCAAAGTGGAGTAGTGATAATTAGAGCGAGTGTAGTAGTTGCGAGATAAAATGACATGTTAAAAGAGAACCAATTTATTTTAGGGATAGATATTGGAGATGCGACCAGCTCTTTAGCTTATTTTGACACAAAAAAAATGGCTCCGCAAACGTTGGATATAAGCGGAGGTTACGGCAAAACAACGATGGCCACAGCACTCCAATTTATAAAAGAAACAAAAGAATGGGTTTTTGGCGACTATGCACTGCAAAATCAAAGCCAAAGCAACCCTGTTTTGTGTCGGCTTTTTTCAAGTGCCACCAAACCGGAACATTGGATAAGATATGTGGATGAGTTTTTAAGAAATATTTTGAGTATAAATCCAAGGGCTCAGTTGGCTGCTATCGTTGTGAGTCAAACCGGTGGCGAAACCAAAAATTTCAAAATTGCTTTTGATAAATACAAAAGTATTACTTTTTTTGTTCCGCACAGCAAATGTATCTTTGAATACCACTATTTTACAAAAAAACCGCAAAACGAAAAACTTCTTTTGCTTGACTATGGTGCAAGGGGCTTGCGGGCAGGGCTGTACACAATAGGGAAAGAAATAAAGCAAGAAAGCCGAACTGAAGAGGCAAAAGTTGCTACCTATTTACTGGAGGCATCGTTAGAAGAATATTTTGCAAGTATTTTTGTAAAAGCACAAAATGCGTCTTATCTTAAAAAGGAAGATATGATAAACATTAAAAATTTTGTGCAGGAGCATAAAGATCAGGTTTTTTTAAGGCAAAAATCGACAAAGCTATACATGAACTTTTGTTTTCCTCCCGTAACATGCAAAGTGGCAGAAGCTAACGTAAAAGAAATGATAAGCCCGCTTCGCCGTACAATGATGGAATTTTTAAAAAATTTCTTCGATAAGCAGGGTGTGGATATTTCTGATATAGACACTGTTCTTTTAGTCGGGGGCGGTTTTGAAATGTCTTGGAGCAAAGGTGTGGTAGATGAGCTTTTTCCCGATGCTAATGTGGTAAAGCATAAGGGGGCAATGAGTGCAATGGGAGCCACTATTATTGGGGCAAAAAAGCTGGGTTTTATACCAAAAGATATAGCTAAGGAAATAACGATTGAAGGTTTTACCCAACTTTATCACGATATAGGCGTAAATGTAAAGCAAGGGAAAACAGATGTTTTTGTGCCGATAATAGAACGTGAAAACTTTTCCCCAGGGCGTTCCTATAACTGCACCGTGATTGTAGCAGACGACACAAGAAAACCTTTTACAATAGATATAGTAAAACGTAGCCCCGCAGGAGATGTGAGTCTTGCACAGACTTTAAACATAGACCCTATACACACCCCTCCCCTTACAACACGGTTAAATATTTCCATTGTATACACAGGCAACTATTTTAATGTAAAGGTGGTTGATATGGGTTTTGGGGAGCTTTTCCCCTCAACGGGGTTTTCAAAAGAATATAGAATAGAGGAGGACTAGCATGAAAATTTGCAAAAGTATAAAAAGTGTTAAAAGTATAAAAAGTATGAAAACCAAGATTTTTGTTGTGCTTTTTGTAATCGCACTTGTGCCGGCATTTACAATAATAGCGAACCAGCCGGGTACAGAAGGTGATCCGCTTATCTCTCGTAGCTATTTGGAGCAGCGTTTGGCGGCTCATGGTCAGCAAGCAGCAGGCATTAGTGACGAAATGCTGAATTTTCTAATACAAGATATATCGAGAACTGTTTTGGAAAACCTGGGCCAAACAGGGGGCATGGCAGGCTCATGGCAGGCTCCTGCTCCTGCTCCTCCTCCCGCACCGGCACCGATTCCGGAGCCGAGTGTAGAGAGATACACTCCGGTATATGTGCCGGGGGGGCATATGCTTATCGGTGGTGAAGGCACAGAAATAATATTGCGTGGCGGTTCTGCAATATCATTTACAGAAGTGTATGACGGTATTATAAACGTTACCGCAGGCACAGAACTGTTTAATGGAGATTTTGTACCAATAAACAATGTGCTAATAGTGCCTCGCAACGACGGAAGGGGGGTTATAGTAACCTCTGCCGGTGCGTGGTTTATAATAAGGGGTTCCTACGAAATACGCTAATGAAAACTTATATTTTAGACATACCAATAGAAAACATAACATTGGAAAATGCTGTGAAAAAACTTCTTGCTTTTTTGCAGGGAGATAAAAACAATATTGTGATAACCCCCAACCCGGAAATAGTGATGAAAGCCCAAAAAGACAAAGAGCTGGCAGATATAATAAAACAGGCGGATTTGGTAGTGCCTGATGGGATTGGGTTAGTGCTTGCATCTTATATTATGAAACCCAAGCTGTCGCAGCGAGTTGCCGGTATAGATTTAATGCTTTCTTTTTTTGAGTTAGCCCCTGCCGGCACTACAGTATACATATTGGGTGCAAAAGATGGTGTAGCCAAAATGGCAAAAGAAAAAATAGAGGCTAAATACAAAAATATAGCAGTGATAGGCTTTCACAGCGGCTATTTTGATATTACCCAAGAAAAAGTTATAATACAGGAAATAGAACGACTTGAACCTCATGTCCTGCTTGTGGGGTTGGGAGCGCCAAAGCAAGAAAAATGGATGCAAAAAAATAAAGGGTTTCCTGTGAAGATTTCCGTAGGTGTTGGTGGTGCAATAGATGTTATGGCAGGAGTTGTAAAACGTGCCCCACGAGCTTTTGTATCTCTTAACCTGGAGTGGTTTTACAGGCTTGCCACTGACCCCAAGCGTATTGTGCGCATGGGTGCATTGCCAAAGTTTGTTTTTAGAGTAGTTACTGAAAAAATTTCAAAAAAGAGAAAAGAATAGGACAAATCAAATGAAAAAATTTAGAGAATACCTGGAAATAACGTTAGCAGCGATTATATTTGCTGTTGGGCTACAAATTTTTTATGTTCATCATGGGATAGTAACGGGTGGGGTAAGTGGGTTATCAATCATTTTTTTAAACTTGAGTGAAGCTCATTTGCCGTTCACTATTCCCCTGTGGGTTACAAATATAAGTTTAAACTTGCCGATTTTGTTTATGGGGTTTAGAATTATAGGTAGAGATGTTTTTATGAAAAGTGTGTATGCGATTGGGGCAGTTACTGTGGCTCTTTCTTTTGCCCAACACATTCCCTCCATTTACCCTGATTTGACGCTTAGTGCTGTGTTTGGGGGAGTTATGGTAGGACTCAGTGTGGCAATGATGTTGCGCCAGGGAGCGACAAGCGGCGGCTCCACGCTTTTGGCGGCAATCATACACAGATATTTAAAGCACGTAAAACTTACAAGCATACTCTTCACCATGGATTTTGTTGTTATAATGAGCGGTATGTTGATGTTTGGGGCAATCAACACCATGTATGCAGTAGTGTCTATCTTTATTACGGTAAAGGTTACAGATGTTGTTATTTCCGGTGTGCAGTCTGCAAAGGCGGCGTTTATATTATCTGCCAAGTCTGAAGAAATAAGTAAGGTTCTTTTGACGAACATATCCAGGGGTATTACATCTATCCCTGCGAAAGGAGTGTATACAGGGCAATCCCGAGATATGCTCCTCTGTATAATGAGCCAAAAAGAATTGGTTAAGGCAAAGGAAATAGTAAAAGAGGTAGATCCCCAAGCCTTTATTATTGTTACTTCTGCAACAGAAGTGTTGGGGGCAGGGTTTAGCCCGCTAAATAACGAGGGTACTATCGTTTAGAGTTTTTTGGAAAAGGAGAGCGGAAGTCAGATTGTTCTTGGTCTGACTTCCTAATTTTTGTCTTATACCGGGCGTAGCAAAAAAGCTAACGCACTCCATGGAGGTTTATTTGTAGCCAAAATTTATTAGAGGAGGCAAAGCTCCCAAGGCTTTTCACTTCGTGCGTTTGGCGTGGCGGAATAATCATCAGGGTTGCGAATAAAATTAATTTATGGTATCATTAGGACTATAAAAATTATAGGAGCAATATCATAGAAATTCTGTTTAAAAATCGGCGTAATTTATCACACAAAACACTTCACGCCCAAATGCACATAAAATGTGTTCAAAACGGCAAAAGTGTAAAAATCAATGAAAAATTATGAAAAATTTGCAAAAACCAAAATCATACCCCGATTTTGGTTATGTCTAAGGAGGTTCACATGAAGCAAGAAAGAAGCACATTTATTAAAGGTATATTGGTCGGCATTATAGTAATAGTTTGGGGACACACTGTTGTTAGCGGAGGCATGGTGTTTTACAGGAGGCATTTTGAACAAGAAATCCCCGTGGCAGAAAAAATAGAGCTAATAGTGTCAATACTGGAAGATAGGTTTATAGGAGATCTCGATCATCAAGCCATGCAAGATGCTATGTTTTCGGGTCTGTTAGATGGGGTTGGCGACATCTATACATCCTATATGACCGCTTACGAGTTTCGACGCTTCAGGGAACTTTCAGCCGGCACATTTGTTGGGATAGGTGCCGTTGTTTCTCGCACAGAGGACGGTAGCGTTCTCATAGTTTCGCCTTACAGAGGCTCTCCTGCCTACAATGCAGGTATTTTGCCAGGAGACCGCATATTGGAAGTAAACGGCGAGGATATTACCGCAAATGACCTAGTCATCACAATCGGTATGATTCAAGGGGAAGAAGGCACGCCAGTTAATTTAACGATATACAGGGAAATGGAAAACCGTACGTTTGAAATCGAAATAATAAGGGCTGTAATAGAAATCCCCACAGTACATTATGAAATGTTGGAAAACAACATAGGATATGTACATTTGTCAGGTTTTGACAGGGTTACATACGGGCAATTTGTAAGTGCTTACGAAAACCTTGCATCTCAAGGCATGGAAGGTTTAATACTTGATTTGCGTAACAACCCCGGCGGTATGCTTGATGTAGTGGTTAATATAACAAGCAGGTTAGTGCCGGAAGGAGCTATACTATATATTCAAGATAGTACCGGCAACCGCCGTGCACGGTACAGCACCCCGGGAGAAATAGAAATCCCGCTGGTAATACTTATAAACGGACATTCCGCTTCTGCCTCGGAAGTTTTGGCAGGTGCTGCAGTTGATCACGGTGTTGCTCGCCTTGTTGGTCAGCAGAGCTTCGGAAAAGGTTCCGTGCAAGACATCGTACCCTTGCCGGACGGCAGCGCACTCAGGATAACCATTGCCACCTACTACACACCAAACGGCACAGCTATAGATGGGTACGGCCTAACCCCAACATATATAGTAGAGATAGAGGACTACCAAAGTGCCAGAATACACCAAATAGCATTTGAATACGATATTCAACTGCAAAAGGCTATAGAAGTTATAGAAGGTTGGGTAGCGGAAACAGAATAGGAGTAAACATTTATGAAAGAAGTAAATTTAGCGTTAGTAGGAGCCGGCGGTCTTGTTGGCTTACAGTTTTTGAAAGTATTGGAGCAAAGGGAGCGTGAGGGGGGATATAACGTAAAAGCGTTATATCTGTTCGCCTCTCCTGCATCTTCCGGCAAAAAGCTAAATTTTAAGGGCAAAGAGTACACGGTAGAATCCATAGCGGAAAACTCGTTTGATAAAGATATAGATTATGCGTTTTTTTGTGCAGACAATGAAACAAGTGAAAAATACGCTCCGATCGCTACAAAAAAAGGAATTGTAGTAATAGACAACAGCTCCCATTTTCGCATGAAAGAAGATGTACCCCTTGTGGTGCCGGAGGTGAACCCTAATGCTTTAAAAAATCACAAAAACATTATAGCTAACCCTAACTGTACCACAATACAAGCAACCGTTGTCCTTGCACCATTGCACCGCACATACGGTCTTAAACGGGTTGTAATCAGCACATACCAAGCTGTTTCCGGAGCAGGAAAAGACGGGCTTAGCGATCTTTTAACAGGCATCGCTAAACTGAGCTGGCAAACCCAACGCATAAACGATACTTTACTAGAACCTGATCACGTAAAAAACACTGTAGATATACTTAATCCGTACCATCATTATGAGCTAAAGGCTTTTCCCGACTACATTGCAAACAATGTTTTACCAACAATAGGCGACATCACAGAAAACGGCTACACAACAGAAGAAATGAAAATTATGAACGAAACCAAAAAAATATTGGGACTGCCCAACCTACCCATAACTGCCACCGCTGTCAGAATACCAATCATACATGGCCACAGCGAAAGCGTAAACATAGTGTTGGAAAAAGAATATCAACTAAACGATCTTATAAAATTGCTTGATAGCTCCCCGGGAGTAGCCGTAACAGACACCCCCATGCCAATAAAAACCAATGGCAAAGACACCGTTTTTGTCGGCCGCATACGGCAAGATTTTTCCACTAACGGTGTTAACATGTTTATAGTGGCAGACAATTTACGTAAAGGAGCCGCCACCAATGGAGTTCAAATAATGGAAGCATTATTGTAGCGGTTCCATTTTAAACTATTACTCCTGCACAAACAATCGGAAAGTTTTTGGTGTTTATTAGATATTTTTCAACAAAAAACTTTCCTACTGTTCGATGCAGGGGTAATATTTGATTTTAATTGTCACTTTTATATCCCATCCTCAAGAAATAATTCTCGAAATTGCTCGTTATGACACAGAAGACTATCAGGAAATCATATATCGGTATTAAAAATTTCTTCGCACACCCAGAACCTTCTCCTCAACTCACCTTGGGATTGGTTTACGTAAAAAAAGGAGAAACTCAAAAAAAGAAATTTTGCTTCCGGAGTATATAGATGCCACAATGACCGAGTTCTTCTTGTTTTGTCCATGCTATCTGTGATATAATATTTTTATATTTCTCGGCACAAAAAAATTCTTTGCCAACTCACTCATAGAGTCTCACATAGAAAGTTTCATAGTTCGCATTAGAACGGACTTTTTTCACACCAAAAACTCCCGTATTGCACCGTTTCCTCTTTTGCTCTTCGCCATTTTTCCGTTGTCAATAACCACCAAAAAACTGCCCTAGAAAGTTAATTTTAAAAACTTTCTGCGGCGGTTTACGGTAAATTTTGAAGGGCAAGCCCCAATTATTTTGAGAGGGCGTACAATGGTGCCTGTACGCGCGGGCTTTTGTATTTTGCCGTTTAATTAGGTTAAGCCATTTGTGCTTGGTTTTTCAGTTCAACAAGACGGGCTTCTGTGATTCCAGCATCTCGACACATGGCTTCAACAGCTTGGAGGGGAACGCTATTTTTAATAGCCGTGATTATCATTTTTTCCATCCCCACAGCTTCCCCTTTCTGCTCTGCGCTTCGTGCAGCCTTCCTTTCATACCACTCAACAAGTTTCCTAAAATCCTCAAGATTCCACTTATTATCCAGGGTATCATTAACAAGCTCATTGGGGGCGGCGGCTTTTCTTACTTCGTCTGCTAATTCCAAGGCGACA
>WRKF01000187.1 GCA_009778165.1 Defluviitaleaceae bacterium | reverse complement strand
AGAGTTTGTGCCGTACCCCCCCCCCCAGGGACTGCTTCCTTGGGGGGGTTGTGTCCTAACCAAAAGCACAAACAAGCCCTTTTGTTATAAGCCTCCAAGAATCAAGAGCAATGTCATAATCTGTACCATTATAATTAAATGCGTGAACCATGCCTTTGTATTCTTTGTATGTAACGGTTACACCGGCTTGCATTAGCCGGGTTGCGTATTGGTAGCCCTCTTTTGCCAGGCTATCCAACTCTGCTGTTATTATTAGAGTTTGTGGCATTTTCCCTAAGTTTTGAGCAAACACAGGGGATGCTAAAGGGTCTTTGGCTTGGGTTGGATCATTTAGGTAGCATATGTTAAAGTTGTTCGCCATATCTACCGGTATGGCTTCCTTGTACTTTGGTTTTTTATCCGCATTTGTGTATAAGTCCAGCACAGGATAGTCCAAAAACTGGTATACAAAGGGTATTTTTTCGCCTTCCTCTATATTATACAAGCAAACGGCAGTGGCAAGGTTGCCGCCGGCACTATGACCACCTATTGCTATTTTATTTGCTTTTTCAAACAAACACAGTGCTATATCATAAATTTCTTCTATAGCGTGGGGAAACTTATGTTCAGGAGCCAAGCTATATTCTATGTTGTATATTGTGCAGCCAACCTGCTCTGCAAGAAGCTCGCACCAGCAGTCGTCTAACTGTGCATTGCCTGCTACAAAACCACCGCCGTGTAGGTTCACAAAAATATTTGGTTTGCCCTCCTGTTTTGCATTTGGTTCATACACAATCACGGGAACGTTTCCATGGCGGGTTGGCATCGTGGTTTCACTTTTTTTAACATTTGGTTTGTGCTTGGGGGCAAAATATACCTTGCCTTCGTCGGATCCTCTTAGGGTATTGGCCCATTCTATTTGTTTTTGTAAGTCCATTATTTTATCGCTCCGTCAGATATGCCTTTTATTATGTGTTTTTGTAATACAAGGTAAAACGCTATTATGGGGATAATAGCCAACAATAGCCCTGCCATAGCCACACCAAAATCTGCTGTGAACCTGCCGAAAAATGCAAATGTAGAAAGCGGGATTGTCCTATTGCTAGCAGACGTTATTACTATAGATGGCAGCAAAAAATCGTTCCATATCCAAAGCACATTTAAAATTGCAATTGTGCTTGTTATTGGTTTTAATATAGGAAAAACGACTTGGAAAAAAGTGCGTATCCTGCCTGCACCGTCTATTGCTGCTGCTTCTTCTAATTCCCGAGGTATGCTCTTTATAAATCCGTGGTACAAAAAAGTTGATTGAGCCACACCAAAACCAAGATAGGCAAAAATGAGTGTAGGCAAACTATCCAAAACCCCAAACACACTGCCGTATATAACAACAAACGGCAGCATAACAACCTGGAACGGGATTATCATAGACAAAACAAGCACTGTAAATATTGTTTTGTTTATTTTCCAGTCCCAGCGCTGCAAAAAATATGCAAGCATAGATGCGAAGAAGATTATTAGCACAATAGATATGGTCGTTACCATAATAGAGTTTATAACTGCCGTTGTAAAGTCCATTGTGGTATATGCAGCAAAAAAGTTCGAAAAATCAAGGCTATCAGGCAAAGACATAGGATCACGTATTACAGACGCTCTGTCTTTAAAAGAATTTATAACGACCAAAATAAAGGGATATATGTACAAAAAGAATAGGGCTATTGTAGCTGTTAGCGTTAATATTTTTGCGATTTTTTTGTTCATTACTCTTCAACCTCCCTCTTTTTGAAAAAGCCCACTTGTGTTAGGGTAACTGTGGCTATTACAACAAACAATATCAAGGCTTGCACTTGTGCCACACCAAAATTTCTGTTTGCAAACGCTTCGTTAAATATTGCCAGTGTCACCATTTCAGTGCTCATAAAAGGCCCGCCGTTTGTTAATGCCAGGTTCAAATCGTATATCATAAAACTGTTGCGTAATGTCAAAAAAAGGCATATTGTAAAAGCCGGTATCATAAGCGGCATTTTTATTGATAGCAGCTGCCTAAAATACCCCGCCCCATCAAGCGATGCAGCCTCCAGCAAAGACTTGTTTATGCTTGCAAGCCCCGCAATATATATTATCATCATGTACCCGGAGGATTGCCAAACAGAAACAACAACCAATGCCCAAAAAGCCCGAACGGGATCAGCCAACCAAGAAGATTGCAAAAAAGGTATGCCAACTACATTACCAAAATAAGGCAACATACGCAAAAACAAAAATTGCCATATATAACCCAAAATAATGCCACCGATAAGGTTTGGTGTAAAAAAACCTGCTCTAAAAAGGTTTTGGAACTTTATACCGGACGTAACCAATAGAGCCAACAAAAAGCCAAAGACATTACCCAAAATAACAACAGCAGCAACAAAACGCACAGTCACCCCAAAACTGTTCCAAAAACGGCTACTTGCAAAGGCACGTTCCCAGTTAGAAAAACCAATAAACTCGAAGTTTATTACAGTGCCAATATCTGTAAAAGACATATAAAGACCAAGCAAAAACGGTGCTATAACTATTGCGACAAAAGCGAAAATTGGAACTGCAGCAAACAATACAAAAATCAAAATTTTATCCGGTAACTTTTTTTGATTGTACATAAAACCTCCTGAAAACTTGGGACACTGCCCCGTACCCCGGCAGGGGCAGCCCCTGCGGGATCCGGGCTGCCCTCACAGACTTTCTACAAGTCCAGCTGGTGATCTAGTTCATAAAATGCCCTTTCTATGCCTTGGGTTAGACCAACACGGTCTATAAGCCCTAGTGAATATTGTTGCACATAACCGCCAGTTATTGTAAGAATACCGTTTGGAAAGTAAGATATGATCCAGCTAAGGGAATCTCCTCTTTCCATGTAATCTACTAGTGCTATAGATAGTGGATCAACAGATGAATATTCTGATCCATAAAAAGCTGATACAAGCTCTAAGTATTGGGCTGCAAAACGTTGTCCAGTTTGGGAGCTAACCATCCAGTTAAGGAAATATAGTGCGGCATCTTGTTGTTCTGGTGTTGATAAATGCTGGTCAACTACCCAATACTGAGGAACGTCTATGGATATGGATCTGTTAGCAAAGTCGTTAGGGTCGTTGCTCATTGGCACAGGCAAAAAACCAAAATCGCCATCTGGGTTAAATGCCTGCATTGCAGAGTTTATCCAGTCACCTTGAAACCAAACAGCCACATCGCCATCAGCAAGTGCCATTACACCGTCGTCAAACTGTGGATCCATTGGTGCGTGAGCGTTAGAGTTATACTCTAACATTAGATCTAGCATGTTTAACCATTCTTGATACCGTGCATTTGAGTATAGATTAGCCGTACCCCTTAACAACGTGTCAAGAAAAGCCAAGTTTTCGTGGAAGTCTTGTGATTGAGTTGCCAAAAACTTGTTCATAAAATGGAAACCAAGAGACCAATCCAAAGAAGGGGTTGTTATTATAGCATTTTGCCCCGCCGCTTCTAGATCTTGAAAAAACGCTTGTAACTGGTCACGTGTTCTTATTGTGCTTGTGTCGAAATTGCCCAAAGCAGCTTGAACTGCTGCCCTGTTGTACACAAACCCAAAACCTTCTAAACTTGCCGGCATGCCCATTACACGACCGTCGGCTCTTGTTACAAAGTTTAGCACGCCCGTCATTGCGTTGGCAACCCAAGGTTGATCAGACAAGTCGCGAATATAGTTTTCAAACTCCGGCACAAAACCGGCGTCTAAATGCATTATTGTTACAGGGTCTGCTGCTGCATATTGCAAACGCACACGCTCAACAACACCTTGACCATCTTCTGTTGGGATTATAGAAACCGTTATATTTTGCGTGTTTTCAGAGTTGAAAATGCTAAGCATTTGTTCAAACTCTGTCATTACCTCGGGCTTGCCAAAAACAACTGTTACTTCTACAGGGTCGCCTGTTGGTGTCTGCCCTTGGGCACCGTTAACCGGGGTTGGATCGTTGTTTCCACATGCTGTAAAAGCAAGTAACCCCAAACCCATAAAAATTGCACTTAATAATTTTTTCATACGTGTAACCTCACTTTCTCACCTTTGTTTAGATAGTGTATAGTTGTGTGCATTGTTTTAAAATCTGCTGTTAAAGTTGCTTGTTTGTCCTCTTTGTCCCATTGCATTATAAGAGTGCTGTTGTCCGAAACTTTTGCCGAAAAGGTGCCGTCAAAAACTTCGTAACTGTTTCTAAATTGCACGAGCTTTATTAACCGTTGTACTACCGGCTTTTTAACCGCCTCTTTTATCTCTTTTGTTGTGTAGTTGTGGCGGTTTATTTCTCTGCCTTCTCCTGTAACTTTTACTGCTTCGTTGTCGTTTTCTCCCGCCAACAGCCCCACATAATATATTTGTGGTATGCCCGGGGTAAACAACTGCACCGCACGAGCCAATATATACGAGTCGTCGCAACAGCCCAGCATAGAATAGTAACTGCAACGTATCTGATGAACATCAAAGCCGTCTACACTTTTGTGTTTTTCTGATACTATTTTGCTCAAATTTGCACCACGTGCCACGCATTTTTCAACAACTGCACCGGCACGGTCAGACGATACCAAATCGTCCAAATCCGGTTTGATTGGTATACCATCGTGACAGTCAAGCATTGTAAACTGGTTGGGTGGCCTTTTTTTTAGATAGTGTGCAAGGGCGGTTGGGTCACAATCAAAAATAGCTTCAAGAACCATATATGGCAATATAAAATCGTATACCCAAAAACCCCTCTGTGCCATACTATACTGTATAGAGTAATGGGAGTGTATCTCCGGCAATATTTCCATATCAAGAGATTTTGCCAACGCATTTATTTCGTCTAAAAACTCGTAAATATCGGGTTCCACAAAAAAGCACGATGTGCCAACTTTTTTTATTACATAACCAATCGCATCCAACCGCATATATTTGACACCTTTTGCTGCAAAGTTTTCAAAAATCTCTTTTATGAGTTTTTTGTAAACAGCGGAATGTATATCCATATCAACTTGTTCAGACGGTTCTTCTTTGCCAAAAGTAGTCCAGACTTTAACGCCGTTATAGGTAGAATACGGGGTTACTCTACGCAAAAACATTTTGTCTATATCTTCTTGCACAGGTTCGCCATCTTGCCATATTTTGTCTAGTGTCAAAAACAAATCGGCATACTCAGACTCTGTGCCTTTTTCCAAAAAATCGTAAAAATATATACAAGATTTTGAAATATGGTTCACCATAAGATCTAGCATGATTGGTCCATTTTCAGCCAATTTTTTTATGTCGTCCCAATCTCCAAACTGCGGTTCTATTTCAAAATAAGTTTTTGTGGCAAACCCTCTATCGCCGGTGGCGGGAAAAGGCGGCAATATGTGTATACCACCGGGGAAAAGCCCTGCAAAGTGTTTGTCTAGTGTATCATAAAGCCCTTTCAAATCTCCCCCAAGAGAGTCGGGATACGTTATTAACTGCACTCTGTTCATTGCTCCTCCTCGCTCTCACAAAAAGATTGAAATGTGGGCAAATCTGCCACCGCCCCCACAAACTTTAGCTTGTAAGCGCTGACTGCACTGCCAAAATTTACTGCACTCTCTACAGTGCGTTTTTTTAGTATACCCATATAAAAGCCTGCCCAAAAAGCATCGCCAGCTCCTGTTGTGTCCTCTACATGCGTGGCTTTTGTTTCAAATTTCATTGTGGTTTTACCATCACACACTATTGCACCTTTTTCGCCAAGTGTCATTATTACGAGTTTTGCACCAAGTTCCAAAAATTTTTGTATATGCTCGTGTGGGCTAGCTTCCCCAAACAGCCGTATTGCATCGTCTTCCGACGGTTTTATTATGTCTACCTTTGATATTATAGATTTTACGTAGTCTTTCCCATCGTGGTTATCTTCCCATATGCCGGGGTGGTAGTTTGGATCAAAACCTATCAATAGCCCATTTTGTTTTGCCAAATCCAAAGCCTTCTCTATCGCTTGCCTTGAGGTTGGCTGCGATATGGGCCAGCAGGAAAAATGCAAGATCTTAGCTTGTTTTATAGCTTGTGTGAGAGCTTGGGTATATTTTAGCTCTCTATCTGCACCACGATAAAATATTGGGGTGGGTGTTCCGTTTGTTTTGTTTACCAAAACCATGCTTGTTGGCTCTTTTGTCTTTTGTATCAAATTTGTTAGTATGCCTCTGCTCTCTATATGGTCTATACAAAAGCGACCCAAACTGTCATTACCTACACATGCCGCAATTGTCGGCACAGCCCCCAACCTTTTTACATTCATTGCAATATTGGCAACAGACCCACCAAAGCATTGTTTGTAAATAAGACCGTCTTGCGTTTTTGTTGATATCATATCAACAAGCAACTCTCCCATGGTCAAAATATCACATGGGTTTGTTTTTAACTGTATTGTTTCTCCAATGCTAAATAATATAATCACCTCCTTGCTGTGCTAACCGTTTGACACATAAAATATAAAAAAATATTTCTATATTTTATTGTCCCTTGCTCTTATTGTCCCTTGCTCTGCCTGTTTTTCTGTTTTGCAAAAGAAAAGATTTATGTCAATCGTTTGACATAAATAATATTACATTATGTTCAAGAGAATGTCAATAGTCAAAATATACAAAAATTTCTTTTGTGCATTTTTATTCAAAAAGCATGTCCAAAAAGCCCCTTGGCACAAACGTTACGCCGTTGATAAGTTCCGACGTTCCAAAACCGCCTGGTAGTGGTTCATTTACGGAAAAGCTGGTTATACTTCCGTTTATGTCTATGGTAACTGTCCCTGTTTCTGCAGTCCAACTAACAACTGCGCCGGCGTTTTCTGCGTTTGCTCGTATGGGAACCATTTCGATTTCGTTTTGCGATGACCATAGGTAATCACGTGCAAATATAGAAAAAATATGTGCACCATAACCAGATGGTACTACGTGAATATACCTTTGCTCTAGGTCAGGTAGCTGCGGAAAAAGTAGGTTTGAGCCAAACTCGAACAATCCATGCCCCATAAGGATAGTGGGCTCTTGCCATGGGATAGATGAAAAGTCTAGGTCAGCCATGTGACCTCCACTTATAAAGGCATAGTAGCCAAAAAAATCTGTATGTTCGTAAAATATATGTGCCACTACAGATGTTCCCATCGACAGACCAACCAAAGCACGCTCGCTTGGATTAACGGAAATGTTGAAAGTTTGTTCAGCAAAAGGTACAACATTGTTCATAATATTGTCAACTATATCATGGCGCAACTGCCCAAAAGGCGGATCAAAACCAAAAGGTATTTGGCTAGATGTAATAAGCGCAGTGGGAGGGATAACCCCATCCGCAATTAAATTGTCTAGGGTGTTTGGTGCGTTTACCTGCCATAACCAGTCGGTTAGATCGCCACCCATGCCGTGGGCTGTAAATATAACAGGAAATGGCTCGCTACGGTTAGGGTCATAACCATACGGTAGATAAACTCCCATATAGCGCGGTTCGTCGCCATCGTAATAACGAACAAAATCTAGCGTTCCTTGTCTATCGGTTCGTGGTAGCTCAATATTGCGGTCGTTAAGAATGTGTTGTCGTGCAGGGTCAAAAGGCACATGGATCAAGCTGTATCTAAAATTGCCAACACCTTGCGGTGCATTTATGAGCAAGTTAGACAAGGTATTATAAGGGTCTACTATACGCACAGAATGTTCGGCTCTAAACTCTGCTGATATTTCGGCAGGGATATTTGCGCCATCCAAACTCTGCTCTGTGTATAATTGGAACCAGTAGTTTATTGTGCCACCTGCAACTGGTGCAGATGTTGTCCAGTACCCATCACCGATATAGTCCATGCGAACGATATGGTTGCCGCCTGCTCCAGGGGCATGAAACCACCCGGGCTCAAATTCGTGTACAGGGCGTACAGTGTCGCCGCCATCAATATAGCGCAAGTTTAACAATCCAACAAATTCGACAAGAACAGCTGCTGGATTATAATATACAAAAGTTGCTCTAAACCCCGTAGGTGATGTTTGGTCTGGCAAAACTGTTACACCACGCGGAAACCCTAGCTGTGGCACACCAACATCCTGCTCATTTCCACTTTGCCATAAATAGTTTTGTGCAAAAATTGTAAACAACTGTGCCCATGTGTGCATGTCGTGGTGACCTGGCACTTGGTACGTAACAAAATTTATGCCTGCCTCTTCAAAAATTTGCGGCAGGGCTTGGTAATCGGCTGCTGCAAATATGCCATAGCCAGTAAACATAGTAGGAAAGTCCCGGTTTGGAGTATTGGCAAGGTCAAGCTCGCCCAAAGATGTGTTTGTTGGGCCGCTTGGTGTACTAAAAAATGCAAAATAGCCAAAATCTCCTGCGTGATAATAATACACTTGCCCAGCCCAAACAGCACCCAACGACAATGCGGCTATCGCTCTATCAACTGGTTCAGACGATACATTAAACGTATCTTGCACAAACGGGATTACATACTGCATTAGGTCATAGCGTGGGTTAGGGTTTAAGGTGAATAATGCCCCAGGGTTAAAGCCCTCACCAGTCGCATGGCGGGAGTTGTTGATAGACACAACCACAGTAGGCTCTATTACACCTTGCGCTATAAGATTATCCATTACATGAGGAACACTTCCAGCTCCCATCCAGTCTGTTTGGTCGCCAAACACACCGTGGGACATGTATACAACAGGGTACGGCATTGCTCTGTTTGGATCAAAGTTTGGTGGAAGATATACCATAAGATAACCAAACATGGTTTCCGGTTGCATTTGCAAAAGTTGAGATTCACCTGTGGCAAAGCTAGAGTTAAAGCGCACGTACTGCACGCTGCCTTGCAACCCGTCAAAAGGCATCTCTAAATGCCTGTTGTTAAGAGTGTGTTGAACTTCGCTCCAAGGAACATGAACCACGCTCAACTGATCGTTTATAACACTCCTAACATCGTGAGGACTAAACGGCGGCGGGTTTACAGGATCTCCGATACGGGTTGTGGTTTCATCTACTGTTACAAAATACCAATATGCTATTCCTCCACCTGTAAGCGGAACAGTAATAGCCCAAAAGCCATCGCCCATATACTCCATTGGCTCACGAAAGTTCCTGCCACCACCTCCACCGCCTGTAGGGAACAGCCCAGGGCGAAATTGGTCAGGATAGTACTGCTCAGTGTTTTCTAGGTTGTAAATGTCACGCAACATAAAATCACCACCAAGCTCAACCAATGTTGCATAGGTATTACGGTGAACGAATGTGACAAAAAAACCTGTTGGTGAACTGTCGTCTGCAATAACATGCACCCCTTCAACAAGGTGAATTTCCTCTGCAAGCGGCTGAACGAAGTAGGACAGCATAACAGCCAAGAATACAGTCAATGTTATTACGACTTTTTTCTTTTTCTTTTTAGAACTAAATCTCATAAAACATACCTCCTTACGGTAAAAAATTATGTGTCAATCGTTTGACATATGATGATAATACACAATCTCGGAGGTAATGTCAATAGTCAAAATGCATAAAGTTTTTGTTTGTGCATTTTTAACAAAAAATATGTTTTCCGATTTTGATTTTAAAAATGACACCAAAAAGCTACGCTATAGCAAACGTACTTTGAAACCGTGGAGGCAGAGGGCGTAAGGGCGTTATGACTGATAGCATCCACGGATTGAAAAGACGTTTGCTATACTATATGGCTACTATATGCTTCTTTTAATCAAACTTACAGGCAAAACAAATTCTTTGTTTTCCTTTTGAAAGTTACCCGCTATTGCATCCAGTGTTAGATCTACCGCCAACTTGGCCATATCTTCTATTGGCTGGCGTATTGTGCTGATGTTTGTACACAAATTTTGAAAAACTTTGCTACCGTCGTAACCTACTATAGCTATTTTTAATCCAAGATCCTGTGTACAACCCTGCACGATTCCTGCCAAAACATCTCCTGTAGCAAAAATAGCGTCGGTTTTGGGGTTTTGTGTTAGGAATTGTAGCACTCTTTGCTTTTGATACATATCTTCTTGTTCAAAGTCTATATGGCAAATGGTTTGAGGCAAGTTGTGTTTTTTTGTTGTGTCTATATAACCCTCCACACGCAAATCGCCTTTTTCAATTTCTTCTTTGCTACTTCCTGTAAATAAGGCAATTCTTTTAAATTTTTGGTCTATCAAATATTGAGTAGCCAAACAAGCCCCTGCATAATTGTCGGAACGCACAATAGGTACTTTAGCGGATATGATTCTATCTATAGCTACTACTGCTAAATTTGCTTTTTGATAAACATTGCTTGGTTTTGTTCTGGAACCTACTATTATACCATCTACTTGGTTTGCCAAAAGCATGTTAAGATATTGTTCTTCTTGCTTTGGATTGTTGTAAGTATTGCATAATAACGATTTGTAGCCCCTTTGTCCTAACGCATTTTCAATCTCGGTTACAATCTCTCCATAAAAAGGATTTGTAACATTTGGAAACAAAAGACCTACGAGATTAGTTTTCCCACCATGCAGAGACCTTGCTACTTCGTTCGGAAAATAGTTGAGTTCTTGCATAGCTTTGTTTATTCGCTCTTTTGTTTTATCTGACATATATCCCCGATTGTTTAATGCACGAGAAACAGTCGTTGGAGAAACTCCGGCATGTTTTGCTACGTCTCCCAGTTTAGCTTTTGACATATATTGACCTCTTTTTTTGCAGATTCTATTATAAAACATTGCAAAAACTTTAAAACGATATTAAACCTTATTTTACTATATATTATTTGTATTATCAACGATATTTATTTTTGAGGGATTTAGCAAAAAAAGTTGATAGATCCGCTTTTAAGATTTGTGGGTTAAGTGCGAAAATGGTGAAAAGCCTTGGTTGGGTTCTTGGGGATTGATGAAAAATTGCTTTTGGAAATATTATTCTAATGCGAACTATGAAACTCTTTATGTGAGACTCTATGTGTGGCTCTATGTGATGCTTTATATTAGAAAAAATTTAAGAAAAATAGAAAAAATCCTATGATTTAGGAAGATAACCCATTATACAGTATGCCGGTCAACGAGACAAGCGAAAAATGTCCGAGTGGAGTGTAGCAACTTTTTTTGCTACACCTTTCCTTTTCTGCTTCCTATACAACCAAATAAAAAAATGCTATACTATAATTAGGGTATTACAATATTACAAATTAGTAATATTCCGAAAAAAGGACTGTACCAAGCGAAATTGCTATACAAAAATAGGTTGGAAATTATGCATATATACAAAAGCTATTCTGCGCAAGACACTATGGATATAGCTCAAGCAATGGCCAAACAAGCAACTCGGGGAGATATTTTTTTGCTGAATGGCACAATGGGAGCCGGCAAAACCGTTTTCGCCAAAGGCTTCGCCTTGGGTCTGGGCATTAGTTGCACCATTACAAGCCCAACATTTACATTGCTAAATATTTACGAAGGCACCCTACCAATGTACCATTTCGACCTATACCGTTGCCAAGAGCAAGTAAGCGACCAAGGGTTTGAAGAATACTTTTTTGGAACAGGGATATGCCTAATAGAATGGGGCGAATACGCCAAAAATATTTTACCGCACCATAACACAATAACTATACAAACAAGCAATAATCCAAAACAGGAAAACTTTCGCACCATAGAGGTAATTAACAAATGAAAATTTTAGCAATAGATACCTCCGGCGGCACTTGTTCTGTGGCATTGGTAAATAACAAAGGGATAATTGGTGAGTATACCGTAAACAACGGGCTTACCCATTCCGTCAATCTAATGCCTGTAATAGATAATTTGTTGACAAGCACAAACCACAAACTTAACCAAATTGAACGTATCGCACTATCTACCGGGCCGGGTTCTTTTACCGGGCTACGGATCGGGGCCGCGTGTGCAAAGGCTTTGGCACATTCCCAAAATATAGGAGTTATAGAAGTTCCCACCACGGATGCCCTGGCATATAACATTATGGAAGAAAAAAGTTTGATTGTGCCGATTATGGATGCCCGCAGGGAACAAGTATACACCGCCTATTACGCAAGAGACGGCTCACTGCAACGCATTAGCGATTATTTGGTGATGGATATACACAAAGTTGTGGCGGAAGCGAGCAGGATTGTTTCACAAAAAGGGCTGAATCGAGCAATATTTTTGGGTGATGGTGTTGAGGTGTACGGCAGCTTCCTTGGTGAGCATAGCATTGCCCCACCCACCATGATGCTGCAAAGAGCCGCCGGTGTTGGAATGTTGGCAGTCGGTAGCCCCCCGCAAAAATATAGCGATGTCCAAATTTTCTACATACGCAAACCACAGGCAGTAAGAGAACTCGACCAAATAAAAATAGTGCCTTTCTCTCGAGAACATATAGACAAAGTTCATGCAATAGAGCTTGCCACATTTTCCGATCCCTGGTCAAAGGCCGGTTTTATTGCAGACATAGACAACCCCTTATGCACATACCTGGTTGCATTAAAACAAAATGAACCAATAGGCTATATAGGCATGTGGCACGTGGCAGACGAGGGCCACATCACAAATATTGCGATTGCACCAAAACACCGCCAAGAGGGCAACGCAATACGCCTTTTAAACGCTCTCGAGGAAATAGCAAAGCAAAAGGATATACGAGGGCTAACGTTGGAGGTACGAGCAAGCAACACCATGGCAAAAAACCTTTACCAAAAGCTAGGCTTCATACAAGAAGGCATCCGCAAAAATTATTACAAAAAACCACAAGAGGATGCACTTATTTTGTGGAAATACATTTCGGAAGGATATAAATGACAACAAGACTGGATTACACCCAATTAAAAAATTTTGAGATAGAGCGTATAGTGAAGGAGCTGGCACCCAAGTTGGAATCCGAAAAACTGTCCACTCCAATAATTGGTCAAACACGTGCCACAGAAGCGATAAACTTTGGGCTTACCATAGATGCCCCGGGGTACAATATATATTTAGCGGGAGAATCGGGGCTGGGCAAAGCCACGGCAGCCCACACCTTTGCTTCGGAAAAAGCAAAAAATCGCCCCACCCCACCGGATATTTGCTACGTATACAATTTCACGAAACCAAAAGAACCCGTATTAATACAACTGCCACCGGGACAGGGCAAACAGTTTAAGAAGGATATGGCAGAGTTGGTAGATGAGCTTTTGGCGGAAATACCCCAAGCCCTATCTGCACCGGATTTTGAAGAGAGCAAAAACGCCATATCCAAAAATTTCGGCAAAAAACGCGATGAAATAATGAAATACGTTTCAAAAGAAGCCCGCAAATACGATTTTGAAGTTAAACCCACAAACACAGGGGTATATTTTATGCCCATTGTAGACGGTAAACCAATAACAGAAGAGGAGTTTGGCGAGCTGAAAGATACAAAAAGAGAGGAAATTTTAGAGAAAAGTGCTAAAATGCACGATAACATGACCCATATAATGGGGGCTATACGCGAGTTGGAAGTAGTTGCAAAAACCCATTTTGAAGAGCTTGAGTTTACACGGCTCCTTTTTGTGGTAGGCAAAACTATAGGCCCGCTATTTGAGCGATACATTAAAAGCTCGGATATACTCTCCTATTTAAAGGAAGTGCGAGAAGATATACTTAGCAACCCGGATGCTTTTTTGGACGACCCTCCTGCCCAAGAAGACGATGTTTTGCCGCTAATGCCCTGGAGTCAAAAAAAGGATACAGAAGATCCGCTAATTAAATACAAGGTCAATATAGTTGTAGATAACAGCAGTTTGCAAGGGGCTCCGGTTATCACTAATTACAATCCAACCTACTACACAATGGTAGGAGAGGTAGAATACGACAGCGACCACGGTAATTTTAATACGGATTTTATGAAGATACGCCCCGGCTTGTTGCACAGAGCAAATGGTGGCTATCTTATATTGCGTGCAAACGATATAAACATGTTTGCTATGGAGGCAATGCTGCGTACCCTCAAAACGAGAGAAGTGGTTATAGAACCTATAAAAGAGCTTCAGACTATACCATTAAATTCCATTAACCCTCAAAAACTGACGGAGTTGGATGTAAAAGTTATTTTGCTCGGAGATTTTTATTTATACGATATTTTACAAACTTACGAAGAGGATTTTCGCGAGTTGTTTAAAATTCGCGGCGATTTTGATTATGAAATGACCACAAACGAAGAAAATATACAAAATGTGCTGACATACATCACCAATTTTGCTAAAGAAAAAGAAGCTAGCTTTACAAAAACTGCTCTTGTAGCTATTATGGAACATGTTGCACGGCTTGGCGGACGCAAAGATAAGCTAACAAGCAATTTTAATCTTTTGGCTGAAATTTTGCAGGAAGCTGTAACCCGCGCCAAGCTGGAGGGCGACCATACTATAGATTGCCACCATATAAAAAAGACTCTGGAGCAACGCCGCTATCGCAACAGTATGTACGAAGATAAGCTAACCGCACTAATAGAAGAAGAGATTATTATGATAGACACCACAGGCAGCAAGGTTGGGCAGGTAAATGGGTTGGCTGTAATAGATTTAGATGAATATGCTTTTGCTAAACCAACAAAAATAACTGCCACAAGCTATGCAGGTAAATCTGGTGTGATTAATATAGAAAAAGAGGCGCGTTTGAGCGGGCGGGTGCACGACAAAGGAGTGCAAGTGCTAGCGGGCTATTTGGGCAATACCTATGCAAAGGAGTTTCCGTTGGCTATTTCTATCCGTATCGCTTTTGAACAAAACTATGCCGGTATAGACGGAGATAGTGCCTCTAGTGCCGAGCTTTTTGCTATAATAAGTAGTATTGCGGAAATACCACTTTCCCAAGAACTGGCTGTAACGGGTAGTCTGAACCAGTTTGGCGAAAGCCAAGCAATAGGCGGTGCAACAGAAAAAATTGAGGGATTTTTTGACATTTGTGCAAAACGAGGGCTAACAGGTAACCAGGGCGTTATTATCCCAATCCAAAACGTGGCAGACCTGTTACTAAAAAATCAAGTAATAGAAGCGGTGCAAGAAAACAAGTTCCATATTTATCCGATTTCCAATATTGACCAAGGGATAGAGCTATTGACAGGGGCTACAGCAGAAAAAGTCCACAAGATGGTAAAGGAGCGGCTAAAACTATATAGCGAAGAAGCAATGAAAGAGAAATAGGGTTTTGGGTTGCCCTCAAACCCCATTATTTGCCCCTACTGGTCTCTTGTCTCTGAAAACCAGTAGTTGTTAAAATCTTGTATAAATTGAGAAATACCATTGTATACTTGAATATCTGTCGGGTTGCCCTCTCGTGTAGATAAAAGGGCGAGGGTATATGGGGATGGAGCGAAAACAACGGCAATATCATGCAAAGCTCCGCCAAAATTTGTTGTTTGGGTACTTTTGCTTGCAACGGGATAACGAGATGTTATAAGGGGGTATTGGTTAGCTAACAAGTTTTCTTTGAATTGGTGGCTATATATGCCCCCTGAGTTTATATATTCGTAAAATTCCCTAAGTATTATGCCTGCATCATAGGCACTGATGTAGGAATGTGTAAGGCTTTGTACAAAATGCGGGTTTGCACCAATGCTTTCTATAAAATATCTGTAGCCAACAAGCCCGTGAACACGGCGCAACATGCGAACCGCGACGTTGTCGCTATGTGCAAGCATAAAATACAGCAGTTGGTGTTGGGTAAACACATCTCCAATATCATGGTTGTGGCGTATAACACCGCTCCCTTCCCAAAAATCCCCTTGGGTAAATGTGTGGGTGCTGTTCAAATCTGTTTCCCCGCGTTGTGCTTTTTGGTAAATATATAATGCAAAGGGTGATTTTGTAGTGCTTGCACCGAAAAAGACACGGTCTCCGTAATGGCTAAAAGTGAACCCGGTTTCCAAATTTTCATAAAAAACCGAAACTGTATCACCAAACTGACCGAAAAAATCTGCAAGCTCGCTCGCTAGCTGATAAAAATCCGGCACAGTAGCATCGGTAGCGTCATCAACGTAATAGTAGTCTGTTAAGTCAACCAATATTTCATGGTAAGGCTCGTACGCTAAATAAGTCCATTCAGGAGAAAATTCCGGTTCTTGACCCCAACTAATATTTGTGAAAATCACACCACCAACCACGAAGGAAACCACAACGGCACAAAGGGAAATCAGCACAATCAAGAACCTTTTTTTGTGTTCATCGGCTGTAATGCTGTGCAATTCTTTTTCTAATTGTTCAATTTTTTTGTTTAATTCTTTTTTTTCAGCCAAAAGCCTTTTGTTAGTTTCAGCCGACTGCTCGTTGTGTTTTGTCAGCTCTTCTATCTGTTCAACAAACCCTTTGTTACTATCTATCATGCTATCATGAACCTATTTTTGTTCCTCTCTCTTCTGTGATGTATAGCAGATTAACTTTTTGAATTCAAAAAGTTAATCTGCTTGATTATGACTAGTGTTATGAGTGCAGCAGACAGGACTTGAACCTGCACGGTCGCAATGACCACAAGATCCTTAGTCTTGCGTGTATACCAATTCCACCACTGCTGCGTGTATGCGTGTAATTTGAATTTATAGCACTCTCGATTAGCTTAACCGAGTGAACCGATTATATCATACAACATTATACTGCAAACTGTCAATAGGCAGATCATTTTGAGATTCTCATCTTTTAAACCCCATCCTATCCAAATAGTATCAACAATCGCTTGCAAGTCCGCAATTTCTATATTAGCGTTTTCAATATTTGCAACGTTAATATCTATTCTCATTATGGTGTTGTTTTGTCGCAAAACTAATATAAAATCGTTGTTGCGATATGCCAGTATTCCGGTGTTTTCCGGCTGTGCTTGGTTTAGGTGCAACGTTGTTATGTTGTGATTTTGGCCAAACAAAAGCAAGTTTCTTACAGAGTTATTGTAGAGAATATCTGCTACGGCGGTTAGGTTGGCTTTATAAATGGCGGTTCTAACCCAGTTTGAGCCGTTTACGCTCTCGATTCTTTCTAAATGCGAAAATATTGTCGGGACAAACAAGCTACTGTGCAAAGTAGTTTGCTCCAGGGTCGGTGTTTCGTGTATGCCAATATCCTTGAATTTGACAGCTTGGTGTATGTTTGGGTTAAAAGCAACAATATTGGTCGGTTGTGGTATAAACGTCATAAACGCCGCACCAAGCACAAATATAAGTGTTATTACCAAACTTATGGTAATAGCTACATTTCGTATGTTACTTAATAATGGCGAAACTTTTGGAGCGGGCGATTCTTTTTTTATTGCAATTTTGGCACGTATACACCAAGTTATCGAAAAAGCCATTTGCAAAAAAGAAGCAAACGTAGCCAAAAGCATGCTCAAAACAAACAAAATGGAACTGTTTTCAAGTAAAACATGGTTACCTTCTTGAGCAAATATCGCCATCCAGCTAAAAATAGAGGACAAAAATGCAAAGCCTATCGGCAAAATTTCATGCCTTAGGCAAAACTTACTTAATTTTTCGGTTTGGTCTGCGACACTGACATAAGCAGGCAACGGTGCATCTTTATCGGCACAAAATACGTAAAATTTGCCTTTTTTTGCAACAAAATCCCAACCAGCTGCCGACCATCTTTCACGATGCACTGCTGCAACAGGGTTTTCCTTATTGCTAAAGAAACTCGCACTTGGCAAAATGTCTATAAAAAACTGCTTTTCGCAAGGCGTTATTTGCGTAAATTTGGCGGCGAATACGCCAAATTTAGTTAGCATTTTTCCGGTTGCCGCCTTTTGTGAAAGATATTGCTCCATGTTTTTCATATCGCCGGCAGTATACAAATTTAGCGTGTAACTCATTTTAGCAGCCTCCATTTATTTTTAGAACCCATCCTCAAAAACGCCCCAACAACGTGGCTAAATGTGAAACCATGAGCATATTTTCGGCAGATTCGGTGCTAATTTCGTAATCCTTAGATAATCTGCGGGAATGAGTTGCCCACCCAAGGCTACGCTCCACAATCCAGCGAATAGGCAAAACAGACCAAATCTTTGGCATAATCTTTTCGATAATATCAACAGGTATGCCGATTTCTTTTAAGGCATTTCTTCGGTCCAAGTCGCATTTTTTACACCGACCTTGTAGACCTCCCACTAATCTTTGTAATGCCCTTCACATGAGATAATCAAAATGCCGCCCTCAACCGCCACATATACAAGCCTGTTGGTTTTATCTATGCGACGGCTATACGCCTTTATGTGTTTAAGCGGCTCGGGCTTACCTAAACCGCTAAGCAAGCCGTCCCGTTGTATGCTTCTTATTAAGGCGTTTATCTTTACAGCGATTTTTTTGTTGGTCTTTTGCCACGTTACGTACTCCTCAAACGCCTCAGATTCAAAGGTTATTCTCATTTTGCCATGTCTTCCAATTCTTCTAGCGTTTTGGCAATAATATTCCCTTTTTCAGCGTTTTCCAAACGTCTGTTTAGTTTTGCTAAATATTGTGCGTTCTGCTCATTTTTAGATAAAATTGTATCGTTTGAGAAGTCTTTTTTTCCAAATAAAACAAAATCGTATACGGCTTTTAACGAACTCTCCGGGAGTAGCTCAATTTCATTGATTAGTTGCTGTTTGATTGTCAAGGTTTCTGGTTTTTGCATGGTTGGTCTCCTTTTTTGACTATGGTTATAATATAACGTTTTTTTGGCAAGTTATTAAATTACTCAAAATCCTCCCATTCTTCCTCGTCCAGTTCCGGTGGGCTAACAATATTTAGGTTGTAGTTATCCGTGCCATATTCGCATTTATCTAACACTGACTGTGGGATTTTCCGTGCGTTTATATTATCGTACCGTTTTCCAAGTCCGATGTCAAAAGCTGGAGCATATATTAACAAACGCTCGTTATCTGCTAGGTCTTTGGGAATTTCATCAAGCTGTACCGCTGTTAAATGTTCTGTTGTAATGTATATGTAGCTGCCTGCTTGGCTACTGCCGCCGTTGTTCCAAAGCCAAGAAAACTGTCAAGAACGAGGTCATCTTCGTTGGTGGCTAAGTGTAAAACTCGTTGAATTAGGTTTTTAAAATGCATTCGTGTCTTTTACAATGCCCTTTCCTGCCATTATATCAAGCTCCCCATATATTTGTCAAATTTTATAAACTGAATTTTCGTTATTTATGATATATATACTGCAAGTCTGAAAAAATTGTTTACATCTGACACGAAACTTTAGTTTTAATTCGCTTTAGAAATTTCACGAAACGACCGTGGATTTTCCAAAAAATAGTATTGACACACCAAAAACTTGATATTATAATTACAACATAACACGAACCATCGGCATCACCAAATCACCATCTGCACGTTGACCGCTGGAGGAGAAAATATGTTTGATTTCACAAAAACTAAAGAAGAGTATGAAATTTTACAACATGGTGTAATTATCAGTGATTTGAGAGTTAAATATCACGATAAATTTCTATTGTTTATTAATATACAAAATCGCCGTGATGAATTAACTAGGGGTGACCTTGTAGCTATTCTTACGCCTAAAGATTACTGGGATTCTTTGGAAGGAGAAAAAATGCCTTACACATTCTCTTTATATACAGGTTACACAGTGTCTGACTGGTGGGCATTATATGCTTACACAAAACATCAAAATATAAAAACGTATGAAAAAGGTTTTTACCATTTACCTGTAGCTATCACAGTAAATAACCAGTATAAGAAAGATAATTTTCTTTTGGATACCGGTGGTTATATGTGCCATTTAACCTACCGTTTATGGTTAGAAATGGGGTTACAGAAAATTTTACTACTACAAGACGATTATGTTATTACAGTGGATATAACAGAGCACGGGAAAAATCTTTTAGATTACCATAGAAATATAGGGCTTGTAAATAATCAAAAAACCACTTATATTTTTAAATGATTAAATTTTAAATTAGGGCGTATTCCCACTATTAAACACGCATACATTAGGGGTAAAAACGGCGAAAAATCTTGGTTGGGCTTTTGAGAAATCAATAAAAATTGCTTTCGGAAACACTATTCTAATGCGAACTTTGAAACTCTTTATGTCACACTCTATGTCACACTCTATGTGATACTTTGTATTAGAAAAAACAGAAAAATCCTGTAATCAGAAAGATAACTCCATTATACAGTATGTATGCTAACGAAACAAGTGGAAAATGTCCGGGTGGGGTGATTATAACGATTCAGCGAGATAGATATTCTCAACAAGTTGTTGTATAGCTATTCCACTTAATTCTAGCCCTTTTTAAAATAAAATTAAGTGGAATAGCTTCCTAAATTCAGCAGTTTAGTGTGGATTTAAAGGGCTAATTTAAAACGGAACTGCTGTAACACCACCCGAAATTTATATAAAGAGCGAAGCAACAAAAATTGCAATAATAGCAGTAAGACCTTGGACAACAGTCATAGAGGTCCAGTTTTTATAGCCTTGCTCTGGTGTCATGTCAGACAACCTTGTAACAACCCAAAAATAAGAGTCGTTTGCATGAGATGCCATCATTGAACCAGCACCGATCGCCATTACCACAAGTGCCGCTGCAAAGTTTGTAGTAAAGCCGAGAATACCCATTAGTGGTGCCATAATAGATGCAGTTGTAACAATCGCTACTGTAGAGGATCCCTGGGCAGTTTTTAGAACAGCCGCAATCAAGAACGGGAAAAACACTCCAAGACCAATTAACGCATCTGCATTGGCAGCAACAAAATCTACCAATCCGCTTGAACGTATAACCTGACCAAGCGCACCCCCAGAACCAGTTATAAACAAAATAGGTCCCATTGTTTTTAGGGTATCATTTGTAAGTGTGTTAAAATCGGATATTTTTTTGGATTTTGCCAAAAGCACAACGGCACATATTGTTCCAAGCGCCAAGGCTATAACGGCGTTTCCTGTAAAATTGCTAAACTGGCGCAGGTTGCCTTCCCAGCCCAAAAAAGCACCAACAGTACCAAATGTCATTGCAATAATTGGCACAAGAACAGGCGCAAGCGACAAAAACCCACTTGGCATTGTGCCATATTCTTTAACAATATCTTCGTACGATTTTACTGTAGCATCTTTTGCAAGCTCATGGTCTTCTGCGGATTTTGTTCTTTTGCCACAAAATTCTGCATATAGGTACGTAACAATAATTATAGGTATAGAAATAAGAGCACCAACGCCAATAACAAGCACTAGGTTGTCAGCAAGCCCAAGCTCGTTTGCGGCTGCAATAGGGCCAGGTGTTGGCGGAACAAGAACATGCGAGATATAAAGACCGCCACCAAGCCCAAGCGAGGTACTAACACCACTTGTGCCAGAACGCTTAACAATAGACCTTCTAACAGGGTTCATAATAACAAAACCACTGTCGCAAAAAACTGGTATAGATACAACCCACCCCATTAAAACCATTGCAAGCGATGGGCTAGCCTTTCCAACAAGGTTTATTACCATATTAGCGATTTTAAACGCCCCGCCTGTTTTTTCCAAAATAAAGCCGATCAAACCTCCAAGCAAAATAACAATACCAATGCTTGCAAAAATGCCGGAAAAACCTGCCCCAATAACACCCGGTATATCGGATGGCGATATGCCAGAAATAAAGGCAAGCACAAGTGCAGTTAGCAAAATTGCTAAAAAAGGATGCAGTTTTAGTTTTGAAATCGCATAAATCATCACTGCAACCAAAATGATAAATGCAATCATTAGAGCAATACCTTCCATAAAGAGAAACCCTCCTATACAAATACAGTACTTTCCGTAACGATTGTCCCAGCTTTAAAAATCACATTTTGTGATTTAGAGTAGCAAGCATAGGACTTGACACATATATGAACAGTATACAGGAAATTTTTAGCAATAACAAACTATATTGTGTTTGTTTTTTATTTTTTTTCCAAGAAATTTGCTGTAATATGCCGAAATTGTTTGCGATTATAACTATCTCTTAGTTTTTTTCGCAATATTATAGATTCCCAAAAAAATCCTTGAATTTATCCCATAACAGACAATCTGTAAAAACACCTTTTTCAGGACTTATGTTTGACTGTTTGCTTAACCCGGTTAATATAATTAAACTTTTGTGATTAAATTACATTTTCTCAAAGATTCGGGAGCCTTGTTTGTTAGATTCTTGAAAATCTATTGAAACTAAATTTCCGTGTTCCAAAAAACACATTCTTGCAAATTTTGTAGAATTTGTGTTATACTATGTTATCTGTATGGGGGTTCAGTTTTCTGTGCCTTGCCGTTTTATGGCGATGGGGTACGGTGTTTGCATTTCGAGAGGAGAATGGCGTTATTATGGGGTTAATACAACTTAAAAAGACCTATCCAACCACAAAGGAAGTGGTTTGGGATTTTTTAACACAAGATACATTGCTGAGTTCTTGGTGTATGCCATCAAAAGGATTTTCTTTAGAGAAAAACCAGGAGTTTGTTTTTGAAATCAAGCCTAATGCTTTTTTCAATGGCACATTCCATAACACGGTGATGGATTTTGATGCCGGAGTTTTTTTGTCATATAAATGCACATCAGCAAAACCAAGGCTTGATACGGTTGTGAAATGGACGCTTGTTGAAGAAGATGGTAAAACTACACTTTCTCTTGAACATAGTGGTTTTAGGGGTTCACAATGGCTTACAAAAATAATGTTGGCTAGTGGATGGAAAAAAATGATGCGAGAGCATCTGCTAAATAAGATTCTAACAAAAGGAGAAAAAAACACATGAAAAAGCATTTTTGCACATGTACGGTTTTAGATTGTCCCCATCACCCAACTAACCAAGAAATGGGTTGCGATCCTTGTATCGAAAAAAATTTAGAACAAGGGGAAGTTCCTGCATGTTTTTGGATAAATGTACAAGCGGGGGTTGTGGGGACAACAAAGTATAGTATGGAGAATTTTTCAAAATTCTGCCTGGAACATTTAGAAAAAGCCAAGATGGCGTAAGGAGACTATCATGTTAAAAAAACTTTTAGTGTTAATGCCCGTTGTATTGTTTACATCTTGCGTCACAAATACAGAATACGAACCCGTTGTTGAACAGCCTCAATACCCTGCAATTGAAATTGAAGAGGTTGAACCTGTGGTGGAAGACGAGGTAGTCTATGACACGTACGACAGCGACCCATGGAATCCCGACAATTTTGTGAATTTGCGTTCACCACAGCTTTTGCTACAAGATACTCCCCACGGTGAAATTGCCGTAAGGCATATAGAGTTCATGAACGATAATCTATATGGTCGTATGCCTTTTACATACCGAGAAAAAGAGGCAGCCGCTTGGATTGTAGAAGAACTTTTGGCTATGGGGCATACTTGGGATTACATAGAAGTGCAGGAATTTTCTATGTATAGTCCATTGGTATGGAGTATGATGTGGCAACATCCTCGATATACACTAGCCAATAATTGGGGTGCAGAAGATTTTTATTTGCGTAACTTAAGCCAAAACGTTATTCTTACTGTTCCGGGGCAAAGTGAACGCAAGATTGTTGTTGGTGCCCATTACGACAGTTTACCGTATCCGGGAGCCAGCGACAATGCGTCAGGCACATCGCTTTTGCTGGAATCTGCCCAACGCATTATTGACATGGACAACTATCATACGATAGTGTATGTGTTTTTTGGTGCAGAAGAAATAGGTTTGCTAGGTGCTCATGTATACTACAACAGACTAACCCAACAAGAACGCAATAACATCGTAATGATGATAAATGCCGATGTATTGTTTGAGGGAGAATTTTTTGTTTATGGAGCAGGTTACGCCAATAACATGACTCATCCCCTTGCTCGCCCGGATTCCGGACCATACCAAAACAGTGTTACAAACACCGTGTCGGAAGTGGCGCAAAACATTAGAGAAAGTCACGACATCCAAATAGCTACAGTTCCGGACATTGCTTTTGCCTCTAGCGACCAATTAGTATTTTTGTATCATGGGCATACAGTTGTGTTTCTTCTTGGAGCTGATTTAATATTATCAGATGAAGGTTGGGGTTTTGCACATTACGGAGATTATGCACTGACAGTTAGGGTATTGCACAGCCCAAGAGATGACTTCCACTACATCAACGAAAACTGGCCTTACAAAATAAGTGATGCTATGTGGACTTTCTCCCTGTTTTTAGAAGGTTTGTTGTTGGCGGAATATAGCGATCTTCATTGAGATTTTCTCGTTTTAAAAATGTTCTGTTTTAAAGTTAACACCTGCAACACTTCACCAGCCTTAATGTTTAATGAGAGGGATTTTAAAATGCAAAAAATTGGTATAGGTTATGATGTACACGAATTGATACCAAACAGGGATTTGATCCTTGGGGGCGTGAACATAAAATATGAGGTTGACGGCAAACAGTACGGGCTGTTGGCTCATTCAGATGGAGATGTGTTGGCTCATGCTGTTATAGATGCTCTGTTGGGAGCGGCAGGTCTTGGAGATATTGGCTATCAGTTTCCCGACACAGATGATCAATATAAGGACATAAATAGTATGGAACTGCTAAAAAGGACGAGTTCTCTTATTGATTCTGACGGGTATTCTATAATAAATATAGATGCCACGCTAATTGCTCAAGAACCCAAAATAAACCATTACAGAAACGAAATGGCAAAAAACATGGCAGCAGCACTAAATATATCCCCCCAAAAAATAAACATAAAAGCCACAACAGAAGAAGGGCTAGGCTTTACAGGGCGCAAAGAAGGTATGGCAGCACAAGCAATTTGCTTATTGCAGCACTCCGAACAGAAGATGTAGATTATAGATGTATAGTGAGATATGTAATGAAAATTTTTAATTCCATAACAAAAGAAAAGGAAGATTTTACCCCGCTAGAAAAGGGTCATATAAAAATGTATGTGTGCGGTCCGACTGTTTACGATTATCTTCATGTGGGCAACGCCAGACCTTTGGTAGTTTTTGATACGGTACGCCGATTTTTGGAAAACCAAGGCTATATTGTAAATTATGTACAAAATTTTACAGATGTAGACGATAAAATTATACAAAGGGCATTAGCTGAAAATACTACAATGGATGCTATAAGTATCCGATATATAAATGAAGCCCGAACAGATATGAATGGTCTAAATATCCTTGCTCCAACATTTTCCCCAAAGGTAACGGAAGAAATGGAGAGCATAATACAGATGATACAGACTCTTGTTACCATGAACCACGCATACGAAACAGAAGGTAGTGTATACTTTGACACTGCAACTTTTCCGAAGTACGGTATACTGAAGAAGGTAAACCAAGAGCAATCCCAAAGTCGGCTAGAAGAGGATAATCACAAAAGGAATCCAGACGACTTTGTACTATGGAAAGCAAAAAAGAAAGATGAGCCTTTTTTTGAATCTCCTTGGGGGCAAGGAAGACCGGGTTGGCACATAGAGTGTAGTGCGATGGCAAAAAAATACCTAGGTTCAACGATAGATATACACGGCGGCGGCATAGATTTGCTTTTTCCCCATCACGAAAATGAAATCGCACAAAGCTGTTGTGCGAATAAAGCTCCTTTCGCAAATTTCTTTATGCACAATGGTTTTATTAATATCGAAAGCAAAAAAATGTCAAAGTCTGAAGGTAACTTTTTCACAATAAGAGATGTAGCAAACAATGTAGGCTATAATACCCTGCGTTTTTATATATTATCTCACCACTACCGCAGCACAATAGATTTTAGCAGGGAGCTGTTGGAAAGTGCAAAAATGGGGTTAGCCCGTATTACCCAATGCTTAAAGAACCTACAGTTCATAGTGGAAAACAAACAAGAGAATTCGGGAGAAACTTTGACAGATGTTTTGGCTAGTACAAAAGACACAAAAAAATTTAGGCATGATTTTGAGCAGGCACTGAAAGATGATTTTAACACTGCCCTTGCAATCAGCATTATTTTCGACTACGTAAAGTTTGCTAATTTGCACGTAACAGAGCAAAGCCCCCTGCACCTTGCAGAAGAGATTCGGAGAGAGATAACGGATATGTGTCAAATTTTGGGGCTAAAGTTTGAAGAGAGCAAAGAGATTAACGAGGAAATAGAAGATCTTATAAAGCAAAGAGAAGAGGCAAGAAAAGCAAAAGACTACGCCCTAGCCGATAAGATACGGCAGCAGATTACGCAAATGGGGGTGGTGTTGGAAGATACAAAAAGTGGTATAAGGTGGAGATATATTGAATAAAGAAATAGAGGCTCTAAGCCCCGGTGCATTGGCATATATAGGGGACGCTGTTTTTGAGGTGATGGTTAGGGAGAGAATCGTGAAAACCTATAGCATACACCAATTGCACAAAAAAGCCATGCCGTATGTTAGTGCCAAAGGTCAGAGCCAAATGTACAACAAACTCCTGGAAATAGCTACAGAAGAAGAGGCAGCAATTTTAAAGAGAGGACGCAATTTTAACGCTAAAGCCCCAAAAAGTGCTACGGTTTTGGAATATCGCCACGCTACGGGAGTAGAAGCATTGTTTGGTTATCTTTACCTAAAAGGTAAAAATGATAGGTTGTACCATATTTTTGAGATAGTATACACAGACAAAGAATCAGACAAAGAAAAGGAACAAATTTGATGGACGATAACAAAGGTGCAATAATACAAGGGCGCAAAGCTGTATTGGAAGCATTGGATGCAGGTCGGCATTTAGACAAAATCCTGATAAAAGATGGAGACACAGAGGGTAGTATAAGAGCAGTTTTTGCAAAAGCCAGAGAAATGGGCATTAAAATAGAGCGTGTTAGCAAAAAACAGTTGGACACTTTGGCAGAGGCTCACCAAGGTGTAGTCGCCCTTGCTCCTGCTGTAGACTACGCTACAATAGCCGATATTTTGGCGAATGCAAAAGAAAAACAACAAGACCCTTTTATAATAATATTAAACAACATTAAAGATCCCCACAACTTTGGTGCGATTATACGATCGGCAGAGGGAGCCGGAGCTCACGGTATTATTATCCCTGCCCGAAGAGCGGTAGGTATTACTGCAACGGTAGAAAAAACATCGGCAGGTGCAATAAATTATATTCCTATAGCAAAAGTGGCAAATATTGCTCAAACGATAGACAAGCTAAAAAAGCAAAATGTTTGGATAATAGGTGCAGATGCCAGGGGTAAGCACTATTTTAATGTGGATTTCCGTGTTCCTTTGGCTTTGTGTATAGGTGCAGAGGAAGAGGGGTTGGGGCAACTAATCACAAAAAAATGCGATTTTATAGCCAAAATACCAATGTATGGTCGTATACCTTCTCACAATGCATCTGTTGCTGCCGCTCTTGTAATGTACGAGGTTGTAAAGCAAAGGATGGCATAAGTTGAATACCAAATATCTTCTTGTAGACGGCTACAACATTATATTTTATTTGAAAGATTTAAAAATCCTTGCAGAAAAATCTCTTGACCACGCACGCACACGCCTTATGGAGATGTTGACCAATTTTTCCGGTTTTACCCAAGAGAATATTATTTTGGTATTTGATGCCCACAAAGTGAACGGTGGGGTGGAAAACATAGAACACAAGAACAATATTATAGTGGTTTATACACGAGAAAAGGAAACAGCAGATACCTATATAGAGCGAACTGCAAAAATTCTTGCCAAAAAATATACTGTACGGGTGGCGACATCCGATGCTACGGAGCAAATTATTATAATAGGTTCCGGAGCTTTTGTTGTGTCTGCTCCCGTGTTTGAAGAAGAGGTAAAAACAGCCTTGCGTAATATCTCAAAAATAGCCGGTAAGCGTCCAATAAAAAACAATTTGCTAATAGATAACCTGGACAAAGAAACAATGGAAAAATTAGAACAAATGCGGTTGAAACTTTGACCAGAAAAAAGCTGCGGAAGATATGGTTTTATGAAAATCAGAAAGGCCTATGAAATATATTTTAGAAATAAAAAAAATAATCAAAAAAACACCGCCCCCTGGCTTTAGAAATATAAAAACTGCAATAGCGATCTTTATAGCTCTTGTTTTTTATAGCTCAATAAACAGAGAAGGGGTTTCTTTTGCTTTAATTGCAATACTTATCTGTATGCAAGATAGCGTAGAAAAATCTATAACAGAAGGCAGGAACCGCACAATTGGCACAATAATAGGTGCTATCTTTGGAAGTGTTTTCGTCCATATATTTACCGATGTTTATGGTGCAACTATTTTTGGATATTACTTTTGGATTGCGGTAGGGGTTGTTGTTCTTATCCATATTTGCAATATGCTAAATATTAAGGGTTCTATCGTTATTGGATGCGTCGTTTACCTTATGATTATATTGGGAGCAGATTATGATTCTGTAACATATGCGATAAACCGCACAATAGACACCGTTTTTGGTATTGTGCTAGCTGTACTTATAAACAGATATTTGTTTAAGCCTAAAGCCGAAGTTATTACAGAAGAATCGGTAGAGGAGCCAAAAGAAGAAACGCAAGAAAATAAAGAAAGGGTAAAAAACAAAGATGAAAAACCAAATGACATATGACCAAGCTCTGGAATATTTAAACAGCCGCCAGATGTTTGGTACAAAAATGGGATTGGAGCGTATAGCAAAACTAATGCAGTATTTGGGCGATCCGCAAAAGCAGCTGAAATTTGTGCATATAGCCGGCACAAACGGCAAGGGTTCCACGTCCTCTTTTGTGTATCATATAATAAAAGAGGCAGGATATAAGGTAGGGTTGTTTACATCTCCCTATATACAGCGTTTTAATGAGCGTATACAGGTAGGGGAGCAAGAGATAACAAATGACGAAATAGTTCAAATATTAACTCAAATACGAGATATTATTGAGCAAAACTGGAGCAAAGAGGAAGGACCGACATGGTTTGAGGTGCTAACCGCCATGTGTTTTGTTTATTTCAAAAACCAAAATTGCGATATTGTGGTGTTAGAGGTAGGGCTTGGAGGGGATTTGGATTCTACCAATGTTATTGATAAGTCCGAAGTTTCTGTAATAACGACCATAAGCTATGATCATATGGAGGTGTTGGGCAATACACTGGAGGAGATCGCAGCAAAAAAAGCGGGGATAATAAAACAAAACGGCACAGTGGTCGTATACCCCCAAGGGGACAGTGTAACAGAGGTTATTAAAGACAAGTGTAATAAACAAGATGCCACTATGAATCTTGTAAACCCGATTAATATTGTACCAAAAACATATGATTTGCAAGGGCAAACCTTTTCTTACAAAAACATTGATTACAGCATAAAAATGTTGGGTCAGTACCAGGTATATAATGCCAGTGTGGCAATAGAAGCAGTTTTGCAGCTTTCAAAAATGGAGATTTCTGTAGAACATATACAAAAAGGGTTGGAAAAAGCCACATGGCCCGGACGCATGGAGCTGTTAAGTAAAGAACCATTGTTTTTGTTGGACGGGGCTCACAATATACAGGGGGCTACTACTCTTGTTTCTAATATGAGAATACTTTTTCCAAACAGAAAATTCATATTTATAGTGGGATTTCTTGCTCACAAAGAATATGAAAAAATGTTGGCACAGGTTATGCCGATGGCAAAGCATTTTATAACCGTAACTCCGGTTAACGAAAAAGCCATGAAAGCTCAAGATCTTGCTGTATATATAGAATCTAAAGGCGGTAAAGCTACCCCCTCTTCGAGCGTGAGTGGAGCAATAGATTTGGCTTTGGAAATGGCAAAGACCGAGGAGGGCAATTGTATATGTGCTTTTGGATCGCTATATTATATTGGTATGGTAAGGGATTATTTTGGGCTTAGATAAAAAGGGCATAGATAAAAGGCTTGGGACTTATTATTTTGGAGCTACATGGCAAATTAACTTTTTCTTATCTTTTTAAGTCACAAAAGTTAATTTGCTTTCATTAAATTTAGTGCTGTGCTTCTTGAGTTTCTTGATTATTGGTACTGTACATCCACCCGCAAACTAGTGTGGTAATCGGTATTGCCAAAAATATGCCAACAATACCGGCAAAAGCCCGCAGTAGCTCTGCAATTATCATTTCTTCATGAAATATCGCAAAGATATTGTGGTAATGGATGTGGAAAATAAGTAAAATTATACTTAGCGAGCTACCGATATATGCCAAAATCAGGGTATTCGCCATTGTACCCAAAATGTCTTTGCCGATTGTTAAACCGGATTTGTACAGGCTCTTAAAACTGTGATTCCCGGCTTGGCACACTTCCCACAGTGCAGATGAAATACTCATGGAAACATCCATAACTGCACCAAATGCTCCGATTACTATGCCGGCAAAAATAATCCCGGTTAGGCTAATATTGGGGTTAGCAATAAACAAAGCTCCCATGTCGCTGTCCAAAAACCCAGTCATTTGCATAAATGTATCCATCACCAAAACAGTTATAGCTACAAAAGCAATTGAGCTTATACAGCCAATTATTGTACAAAAGGCCTTTTTGTTTGGCCCAATAACAATAAGCAGTGTGGTAACTGCACTATACAAACACACCAAAATGGCAGCCCAAAAAATATTTGCTCCCGCCACAATTGCGGGTACAAAAACTAAAAATATTGAACCAATAGTAAGAGCTAAAGCCACAATGGAATTTATTCCTTGAATTTTACCGAATGCCACAACGACAACAACAACCAGAACCCCCAAAACAGCGATATATTGTATACGCAAAAAACCCACCACTTCAAACAGATTATAGCCCTCATGAATCTGCATTAGCACCCTATCCCCAACTTGTACATGGCGAGATGGAGGAGGTATAGCCCCGTGATGCTGAAAAATCTGTTGCATACCAACCACCTCTCTGTTATCTTCTTCCGGTAGCACAGCCACAAAAAGAGTTGTTGTTGTAATACCAATAGGGTCGTCGATAGTTTCCACAGAAAAAATCTCAATCACTTGAGCGTTAACATTTTGGCGAAACTCTTGTACTGTCCCATCATTATTGGAATCGTGATTTAAAGATGTTACCCACAAATTCCCCACAAAAAGCAGAGCGGCAGATATTAATATAATCCCTCCCTGCAAAGCCCAAACTTTTTTTTGGCTATGTCCTTTTAGGTTCATTTTCCTGACCCTATTTCAATTGCAAGGGAAAGGAGCTTTGTAAAATCGGCTTTTACTCTGTTTGCCACTTCTACAACCTCTGCATGGTTTAGCTCTTGGTCTAGTATGCCTGCGGCGGCGTTTGTAACACAGGATATGCCCATGACCCGCATATTTGCATGAGCAGCCACTATTGCTTCCGGCACGGTACTCATTCCAACTGCGTCTGCCCCAATTGTACGGCAAAAACGTATTTCTGCCGGGGTTTCATAATTTGGCCCGCTGAACATAATATAAACTCCTTTTTGAAGAGTTATTTCAGCTTTGGTTGCTGCTTGGTTCAATTTTTCGACTAAATCTTTTGTGTAGATGTTTGTGCAGTCTGGAAAACGAGGGCCGAACTCGGCTATATTGGGGCCAATAAGGGGATTGCCGCCACTAAAATTTATGTGGTCTGTTATCTGCATTAAAGTTCCGGCACCAAAACTTTCATTTACGCCCCCCGCTGCATTTGTAATAATAACTGTGTGTGTACCAAATTTTTTCATTATACGAACAGGCATTGTGACCTCTTCCATTGTGTAGCCTTCGTAATAATGTATACGCCCCTGTAGTGCCACCACCTCCAACCCCTTGTGTTTACCGAAAACAAAAGCCCCCGTGTGCCCTTCAACGGTAGGTTTGGGGAAGTTTGGAATGTCACCAAACGGGATAGCTGTTGGGTTTTCTAGTGTATTAGCAAAGTCGCCAAGACCACTACCAAGGATAAGACCTACCTTGGGAGAAAAATTGCCTTTGTCAGCTATAAAATCATATGCGTTGTTTATACGTTCATTTATCATGCTTTATTCTCCCTTTACCCTCTTACCAAGACTGCGTATACAATATTTTGCAAGCTCGCTAAGGGAATCCACAAAAAAGTCTTCGTTAAGTTGCATTTGGCGTTTCACAACAGAAAGCTCTGTGCAACCTAAAATAACCACGTCTGCTCCCTCTTCTTTTAAATGAGCCGTGATTTGGCTAAAATTTTCGTGTTCAAAACCGCTACCTGTTTTTATAGCTGTGTATATAGTGTCCATTATCATATTTTGATATTTTTCCTGGGGCAAAATATAGTTTATTTGTGAATTTGTTTCAAACAAACGAGCAGATGTAGTAGCAGTTGTTGCCATAATGCCCACATTTGTAAAATTTTCAACTCTTTTTGCGGCGATTTTTGAAATATCAGCTACTTCCACGCCCAACTCGCTTATTTTGTCGTGAAAATACATGGCAGTAACACAAGGCACAGCAACAAGGTCTACCGCTCTATCTTTTAATTCCAGTATATATTTTTTTAGATCCGGCAGGGGGCTTGTGGTTGTTTTGCCGAGTATATATCCTGTGCGATCAGGGATAGAGGGCATGGAGTATATTATTATATCCAAATGATCCTGATCTTTTTTTACCGCCGTAAAGTTAGCTATATCTTCCAAAAAGAGGGCAGTAGCCAAAGGTCCCATGCCCCCTAAAACGCCGAGCAAAGGACCTGATTCGCTGTTAAAACTCATTATCTGACCGTCCTTTGAGCTATTTCAATTAGTTTGTCTAGCAAAACATCCATGGGATAGCCCATATGCTTGCAAAGGTTGGGATACATGCTAACCCCTGTAAATGCAGGGAATGTGTTAATTTCGTTAAACAAAATATCCCCCGTGCCGTCTTCCAAAAAGAAGTCTACCCGTGATAGCCCAGCACAATGAAGGGCTTTAAAAACTTTTAAAGCTAAACCCTGTACTTTTGCACCAATTTCCTCGCTAACATCGGCAGGTATTTGTTTTCTTGTTTCCGCACTCAGATATTTAGCTTCGTAGTCGTAAAAATCTGCACTGGAGTATATAGTTTCTCCTGGGAAAGACGCTACTGTGTCATCGCCTCCCGTACCAAGAACGGCACATTTCAGTTCTCTGCCCTCTATATTTTTTTGAAAAATAAGTCTGCTGTCGTGTTTGAAAGCCTCTGTTATGGCGGTTTTCAGCTCCTCTTCGGTTTTAGCTTTTGTGATTCCAACGGAAGAACCGCTACGTACAGGCTTTACAAAACAAGGTAACCCCAACTTTTCTATTATAGCTTTTAGATTAATATTATCCCCCAAAACATGGGTTATATAGGGTGGTTGGGGAATGTTAAGTGTGGAAGAAATGTCGTGAGAAAACACCTTTTCCATACACAATGCAGACGATAAAACACCACAACCAACGTAGGGCAATCCTGCCATTTCAAACAGCCCCTGTATAGTGCCGTCTTCGCCAAACCGCCCCAAAAGGGCAGGAAACGCTATATCTATCTCTAAAGCAGAAAAAGTGTCGCCATTTTGCACTAAAAAATTGCTACCCCCACGGCTAGGGGAAAATATAAGGGGGGTAAGGGTGTTTGATTCTATATTTTTAAAATCTTCTCCCTCAAACAAAAACCACTTACCTTCTCTGGAAATATAAACAGGCGTAACATTATATTTTTGTCTGTTTAACCCTTGTATAACAGTAGCTCCCGAGCCGATAGAAACATCGTGTTCGTTGGAGCAACCACCAAAAATAACCGCTATATTTAATTTACTCATATTTTCTTTATCCTCCATTCATATAATTTTACGCAATATTACACGAAAAAAAAGGTTTTGTCAATTGTTTTTTTAAATTTTGGGTGTAACAAAAAAATTAATGCACTCCACTCGGACATTTTTAGCTTGTTTCGCTACTTTTAATTATTGGTAAGGTAAACGTACAGTAATCCAAAAGTATTCTCACAAGCCTTTATATGACTGCGTTCCATGCCATGGCTTGCAGACACACCGGGGCCGATTAACCCGCCTACTACGTCATGGCCGGCATCTCGGGCGGCAGAAACATCCGACCCATAATTCGGGTAGATGTCAACAGCATAGCTAACTTTTGCCATTTTTGCAAGTTCGATTAAGCGGCTTGTAAAATCATAGTCGTACGGACCGGTAGAATCGGCTGCACAGATGGAAACATCGTATTCCGTACAGGTTAAATCTGTGCCAATGCAACCCATATCCATTGCCAAAACTTCCGATATGCCTTCGGGTAGATGAGCCAACCCATGCCCCACTTCTTCATAGGTGCTAAACAGAAATTTGACATTATGTGAGGGCGTTATAGCCTCATTTTTTAGGTGTTTTAGCATAGCAAGGGATATGGCTGTCGATAATTTATCGTCTAAGAAACGGCTCTTTATAAAGCCATTGTCTGTAATAACGGTTTTTGTGTCATAGCAGATAAAATCGCCTGCCAAAATTCCCAATTTTTTTGCATCATCGCCGGATTTCACTTCTTCATCCAAGCGAATGTGCATATTTTCTGCCTTGCGTTCCATTTTTTGCGCCTCGTTATGGACATGGATAGCGGGTGCATTGGATAAAATTGTTCCTGTATAGACCTTGCCGCCTCTTGTATAAATGCGACAATATTCGCCGTCCAAAGTCGGCAAAATTGCACCACCCACACGAATGAAGGTCAGAGTGCCGTCGGAGTTAAAGCCTCGCACCGCAAGCCCTAAAGTATCCACATGCGTGGAGATTCCTATATTCTTATCGGATTTGCCCGATACCTCGACAATCAGGTTGCCTTTATTCGTAAAGTAATAGGGATAGCCCAGCTCCTTGACGTATTCTTCCAACTTTGCCGTTACCTTTTTTGTGAACCCGGTGGGGCTGTCGATAGCCAAAATCTCCTTCAAAACCTTACAAAAATATTCTCTTGGTAATTTCATAATCTCCCTCTCCCAATCTTTCATAGTGATATTTTCATACTAAATAATATCACAAATCAAGGTCATAGACAACCTTTCGGCCTTTGCCCCGCATCTTTTCTGCTATGCATCTCTCCTGATCATCCTGTACCTTTATAAATCTGCAAAACAGGAATAATCAGCTTAATATTTCCGAATCCGGTTCTTTTAGTGCAGAAAACAATCAGACCCTAGTTTTAGACATTACTTCTGATATTGTGGGTGGTTCGGTTGACTTGTTCTTGTTTGATCCGTCCGGCAGGGAACAACGTATTACCATTGGTGTTGCAGACACAACAAGAGAAATCCCTCTATCGGCAGGGATTTGGCAGTACAACGGCTTCGGTATGTTCAGAAGTGGAAACATATCAATCGTTGGCACAATTGAGTAGTGTTGGTCAAGTCTGTCATTTTTTTGCAAAGGCAACCTACAAAAACCTGATGAACTTAGGAATTGTCGTAAAGTCAAGCTCACATCGCAGACAGAAACACGAGGTGTTTACGCATAGTTTCGTACGAGCGGCTTGTGAACTTCATTAAACGACAATTCCTTGTTTTGTTTTGAGTAGTTTCTTGTCGAGAGCCCGCAGCTTTTGGGTGTGGTCTAGTGCTGATGATTACAGTGCGGACACTTTGGATAATCAAAGTCGTGATTTTTATTGCAGTTAGGGCAAGTTTTTTGTGGAAGTTTACTATTATTACCACTACTGCCATTTGTATTGTCTATGTGCCGAGCTTCAATAATCCCATTTCGTACAGCCGCTTTTATAACAAAATATAGGATAGTATATGCTATAGCTGCACTAGTTATTACACTAATTATTGTTAGAAACAAATGCTATCTCCTTATGTCAACCTCAGATTAATGCATGGGCAGCAAGCGGTTGCTGAAAATCTGTTTTTCACTGATTTTGCCGCAAAGCCAACCCATGATTTTAATTGAGAGTGGTGTTATCATTGAATTTTGGCTCGTTTTACAAAAATTCTTTTTATTGATCCGCTTAAATGTTTTCCGGATTTTTTATCGTATACTACCGCAAATGCCAAATGCAAACAATCGTCCAAATTTTTTGGGGTTAAAAGCCTTCCTTAGTGTCCGCATTCCATAAATTGTAACATAAACAATATTTAATGGCAAATAATCATAGAAGGGACAGTATTAAAATGAAAAAAATCCCGATTGACAACCATAATATAACTATAGTATACTTTTGGTGGAACTGAGCAGAATAAAACATATCCATATAATGTGTTATAGTGTGTTATATTATTTAGGAGAAATTAAATATGCGTTATGTAACACGTAAATTTTTCGATTCTTTTTTGAGGAATATTTTCCCCTTAGAAATAAAAAAAATAATTTTGTTTGGCAGCGAAGCCTACGGTTCACCTAAAGTACACAGTGATATTGATATAGCTGTTGTCATTGAAGGGAGTTATACTAAAGAGTTGTTTAATTTAATAGATTCGTTAATAGAGGAAGCCCATCCACCGTGCAAATATGATTTGGTTTTTGTGAATGAGTCAGGATTTCTAAACAATTTAGATATTAGAAAAGATATTTTCGAAAAAGGAAAAATTTTATATGAACGAAATATATGATTTTAAGAACCTGGCAGAAATGGATTATATTATGGCGATAAATATAAAAAAATATAAATCGTATAATCACTGTGTTAGAATGATAGAACAGTATGTCGAAAAATCCTTAAAACATATTGTTAATGAAAACGGAGATCCTAAAGACAAAGAAATTTTATCATCGCATAACGTAACTATGTTAGCTAAACGTGTAGAACAGATATTAGGTGAAAAATATACTCAAGAGGATAATTCCTGGTTTCGTTCTCTCAAAGGTTATTATTTTGACACTAATTATCCTGGCAAAAATTTTGTTTTAGTAGATGAAGATGAGGCTTTTTTATTATATGATTGGCTAGAAAAATTTAGAATTAAAATACAAGAACAACAAGACCGACAAAATAGACTCTCACAGGAGGGTCACAAAATAGAACAACTCACACGAGAAGATATGGTGTAGCCGAAAAAGTTGGGCTTGATGCGTCAAGTTATTCCGGTACACTTTTTTGCTATAGGAAACCTCCAAAAACCTCGCACTCACATACTAAGGAATTGCTGCTGAATTTAGAATGCTATTCCACTTAATTTTATTTTTGAAAGGGTCAGAATTAAGTGGAATAGCTGTAGCAAATTAACTTTTCATTTCCCCCTTTTAATCAGAAAAGTTAATTTGCTTGTTGTGTGTATCTTTTCTATGGCAGTTGATTGCCTGCTGCTTTGTATATATCGTACCATTCTTTGTGTGTCAATGTTATGCTGCTCGCTTTTGCTATTTCTTTTATCCGCTGTGGTTTTGTTGTACCCACTATCACTTGAATTTCCGCCGGATGGCGCAATATCCATGCAGTAGCTATTGCGTTTGGCTGCAATTCATATTTTTGTGCCAGTTGGTTTATAACGCCGTTTAGCTCGGCATATTTTTCGTCGTCAAAGAAAAATTTGCTACGGTCACTTATTGCGAACGGCGACCAAGCCTGTATTGTGATTTTGTTTATGCGACTGTAATTTAATATTTCACCTTCTTTAAGCATAGCTTTTGCGTCCGGCCTGTTTGCGTATATATTTATGTCTATCATTGGTGTATGAGCCGGGCCGAACTGTAGTTGGTTCACTATTAGCTTGTGTGGTGTGGCTTGTTGCAAAAGCTCTGTTTCCATCGGGTTTTGGTTGCTTACACCAAAATAGCGTACAAGACCTCTTGTGTACAGGTTGTCAAAGGCTTCTGCAACCGCAGTAGGATCTACCAATGTGTCCGGACGATGCAGTGCTAAAATATCTAAATATTCGCACTCCAAACGCTTGATGCTGCCTTCCACAGCTTTGATTATATAGTCGTAGCCAAAATTGAAAGAGGTGTTAGGTCCTTGTGGGCCGCGTTCAATGCCGCATTTTGACTGTATTACCATTTTTTCTCTAGGTATTTTGAACTCTTTGTGTGCTTTGCCAAAAATTTCTTCACAATACCCTGCCCCATATATATCTGCGTGATCGAACAGATTTATACCGTTTTCAAGGGCTGTTTCTATCAATGTCCCTACATCGCCTACTTTCATATCTTTCAAACGCATACAGCCGAGTGCTATTGCGGAAGATATAGGCCCTATTTTTCCAAGTGCTATTTTTTTCATGTTTATTGCTCCCTTCTGATAATCTGATAATGAAAAGTTAATTTGCTATAGCAAAAGAATGCACTAGAAATTTTAATAAAATTCTTTTGCTTGTGAGTATAAAAATTATTATATACAAAAACGTCATTTATGGCAAATTTATTGTTGAACAGTGCAAATTTTGCCTTTTTGCCAAACTTGTGTTATTATAACAAAAAATGGCTTGGAGGTTGCTATTATGGAACAGACAAAAATGACTAAAAATTTCACAGTTGCCGTTGTTCGTGAGGACGATTGGTATATCGCAAGATGCTTGGAAAACGGCGTAACTTCGCAGGGCAAGAGCGTTGAGGCGGCTTTGCAAAACGTGGAAGAGGCGATTTCGCTTTTTTATGAAGATGAGCCGCCGATGGACGTTCCGTTGGTTTACATGGCGAATTTAGAGGTTGTCGTGTGATGCCAAAATACCCTGTGCTTACGTCCCAAGCAATCGTGAAAGCCCTAGAAAGACTGGGCTTTCGCTTTGTATCTCAAAAGGGCAGCCATATGAAATATTCCAATGGCAGTCGGACAACGATTGTGCCAAATCACCGTGAAGTCCGTCGTGGGACGTTACAATCCATTCTGTCGCTTGCCGGCGTTAGCTTGGACGAATTTTTGCGGAATTTGTAATCAACCATTAATTTTGTGCCAAAACAAACTCCTTGAATTTAATAACAAACTCGCAGCCACTGCTCTCATTGCTTATAACACTGACAATTGCGTTATGCCTGTCGGCTATTTGTTTTGTAATGGCAAGCCCCAATCCCGTGCCTGTTTTGTTTTGTTCGGTACGCTGTTTATAAAACCTCTCAAAAATATGCGGAAGGTCGTCGGAGCGTATGCCGCAGCCTTTGTCCCGTACGGTAATACTTATAATGTCGACGCTTTTTGAAATAGCAATGTCTATTGGCTTATTTTCCGGCGAAAATTTAATTGCGTTGTCTAAGATAATCATTATCATTTGCCTTAACCTTCCATAATCGCCGACAGTCATAAAATCTTCGTCATTACACGCAAATGCAAGTTGTACATTCTTTTGTTCGGCGATTCGTCTCATACTGCGAACCACATCGCCCACAACATTTTTCAAATCAATGCTTTGCATTTCGATTGCAAAATCCGGGTTTTGCAATCTTGCAAGGTCAAGTAGGTCAGACACAAGCCTTTCGAGATAAATACTCTCATTGAATATTTGGTTGTTGTATTCCAAAATTTCCTCACGTTCGATTACCATGCCGTCACAAATGGCTTCGGATGAGCTGCGTATAACCGTTATTGGCGTTCTTAATTCGTGGGATACGTTAGCAACAAAATCACGTCTCAGTTTATCGAGTTTTGCACTTTCTTGGGACGAAACATCAAGCCTTTTTGCCATATCGTCCAAAACGGAGGCAAGCTCTCCAATTTCATCTGATTGCTCTACATTCGTTTTTGCAGAATAGTCGCCACCGTATATTAAGAGGGCTGCTTCTTTCATTTTTTCGAGAGGTTTAGTAAAACGCATCGAAAGGAAAAATGCCATAAAAATCGAAGATAATATTGCGGTCATTATGCTGAACGTCAGTATTTCGATGCTGTAGTAAAAGTCATCATTTGCGTTTGAAGTTTTCGAGTGAACGAGTGCTACGCCTATAATATCTCCGCCGCTCCCTATGATTGGTGCGGCGGCTGTTATAGTAGAGGCATCCATGAAAGTATTGAAACTTTCGGTAAGTGAAGTTATCCCGTTTAAGGCTCCCGAAACCACCTGTGTTGCCTCGTAGGGCAAATCCCTCAACATAAGCCCGTTTTGCTGTGTGTGGTTTAGGCTAAAGGTGATTTCATCTGAGCTGTGTTCTATAACCCATACCTCGTTCATGGTTACATTTTCAATAAATCTAAGATACGAGCCCAAGCCGCCGCCCATGCCCGAGGATGTGCCTGTTTCAAGCACACTTGATAAAACTTCCGCTGTTTGAGCAGTTTGCCTTATAAGCTCTGCTCTGTGATATTCAACATTGTGCCTTGTATGCAAAAACAAATATATAGCAGCAGCGACAACGGCAAAAATACATAATGAAAGAGCAAAATAACGAAACAGCCTAAAAAGAATTTTATTTTTCATTTCTCACCTCAAATTTATAACCCTTACCCCATATAGTTTTTATTTCCCAACCGGGGTGAGGTACTTCATCCAATTTTGCTCGTAGTCGTTTGATATGGGTATCAACTGTTCGTGTATCACCCGAGTAATCCCATCCCCACAAGCTGTCAACAAGATTGTCTCTCGAAAACACCTTGTTTCTGTTGGTTGCAAGGGTATATAAAATCTCAGCCTCTTTTTTGGTTAAGATAATTTCCACGCCGTCTATTTGTGTTATATGTTTGTCTATATCCACCTTTAAACCGTCAAAAGTGAATATCTGTGCAGCGGAGCCTCCTTTGTGAGAAATACGCCTAAGTACAGCTCGTACTCTTGCCATAACTTCATTGGCTGAGAAAGGCTTAACAATATAATCGTCTGCTCCAATATCAAGCCCCATGACACGCTCATAATCCTCTCCTCGTGCAGTTATCATAATAATCGGAGTAGTGGAATTTCTACGAATTTCTCGGCATACTTCAAAACCGTCTTTACCGGGCATCATCACATCGAGCAGTATTATGTCAAAGGTTGTGTAAAGTGCTTTTCGCAAGGCATCTTCGCCATCGTGTGCTACCGTAACCGCAAATCCTTCTTTTTTCGCATATTTTTCTAAAACGGTAACGATTTGTTTGCTGTCATCTGCTATCAGTATTCTTTGCATATCAAACTCTCAACTCCTCACTTTGAAGAACGACACAAGTTTTTCCATTTTTTGAGCTTGTGCATTCAGTTCATCTGATGCCGACTCCGACCTGCCTGCCATGAGGGAATTGTCCGCAATGACTTGTGATATTTCACCTACATTAACGCTTACGGTCGAGATGGATTCCGTCTGCTTTTTGGAAATATCGGTAATTTGGAACATCAGCACCAAAATCTTGTCAATATCCTCTTGTATGGTTTTAAACACATTTGCAACTTGAGACGAATTAAGCACACCCTGTTCAACATTGCTTGTATTTTCGTCTATAATCACGGTTGTATCTTTAACGGATTGTTGGCTGCGATTAGCCAAATTGCGAACCTCTTCCGCTACAACACTGAATCCTCTGCCATGCTCGCCTGCTCGTGCCGATTCCACGGATGCGTTTAGTGCCAGCAAATTTGTTTGAAAGGCGATACTGTCAATGGTCTTGATTATTCCGGTAATGCCGTCTCCGGCAGTCCTGATTTTGCCCATGGTGTCCATCATTGCATTAACGGCAAAGCTGCCATGTTTTGTGTTTTCGGCAGAACGCATTGTATATCCGTGTGCATTTTTTGCATCTGCCGCAGCCTGATCTGCGTTGGTATTTATCGCCTCCATCATCGTACTCACTTCAGTTACGGCACTGGATTGTTTTTTTGAGCCTTGGGCAAGTGATGCCGATAAATCAGAAACTTGCTGGGCACTCTGCAAAACTGCGGATGCAGAATGTTGTATATCGTTTATCGTCATGTTCAAAGAATCGAGAATCAAGGAAAACGAAGCCTTGATTGGTGCGTATGCGCCGAAGTAAGTGCGGTCTATGGATACGGTCAAGTCGCCTTTTGACATTTCCGATAGAACTGTTGCAATTTCATCGATATAGCTCAAAGTCATTTGCGTTGTGGTGTTCAAGGCTATTCGCAGCTTGTCGAACGTGCCTTCGTAAACTTCATTGATTTGTGCATTTGCAAAATCGCCGGCTTGCATTTTAACAAATGAGGATTCTATTGCGGCAAGGGGCTTTTCCACGGAAATAACGACGTTGTTTAAGTCGATTATCAAGTTTGCCCAACCGCCCTCAAAGTTTTCTGCATTCATTCGCATATCGAATTTTCCCATTGCCGCGCTCGTTGCTAGAGAATTTATTGCGGCATATATTTCCCTCAGCTTTGCCGTTATGCTTCTTAAAGTTTCGGGCAAAATCGTCTGCTTGCCCGGCATGTCGGCTATTTCCACTTCAAAATTGCCGTTTTTGACTTTTTCAAGTGTATCAACCGTAATCATCATGGTTTTGACATTCACATCCACAATTCCGTTGACTCCTTCAACGACTGACTTGAAGGAGTTCTTGTACCTTGATGAATCAATGCGATGGTCTATATCTCCTGAAACGGCAAATTGGTGGTGCATCTGCATTAAATCGCTTGAAATAGCTTCAATCGTATCAATGAGATTGTAAGTGCTGGCGGATAACTGCCCTATTTCGTCTTTTGATTTAGACCTCGCACGTTTGTTTATGTTAAAGTTACCATCAGAAACACTGTTCAAAGTTGCAACTATTTCTTTAATCGGCAGAGTGATAGCTCTTGAAACAATCACAGCAGTTGTCATCCCTACCACTATACATATTATAGCAATTATTGCGAGTATCTGCATCGCAAAAATTGCCAAACTGTTAAGCCGCTCGGCAGTTTCATACATACGCCCAGAATATAGAGAATACATCAAATTGATTTGTTCGCTCATACTGCTGTATATAAACGTACCCTCATGAACCAATTCAAACAGTTCGCCCTGACTGCCATAAAGTGCGGTGTTATAAATTTGGTTCACTACTCTGTCAGCATATTCTTCAAAGTAGAGTTCTAATTGGTTCACGTTTTCCAAATACGATGTCTGCATGACAGTAGTTAGCCGCGGATCAGAAATGATAGAATTCCTGTAAAACTCAATATCGGCACGAGTCAGCTCGACTGTACTATCCAATGAGTTCAGTAGTTCATAAATACTACGCTCACCGCTCTCATCAATGCTATACAAAGCGATATGAGCTACATAACGCTCCAAACTTGTTATATGTTGGAACATTCTGTACAGTGAATAATACCTCATGTTTGGATACGCTTTTGAATGATAATAATCACTGTTTACCTGATTTACGTGCATTATGCCAAATCCGGCATTAACTGTTGCGAGAATCAACAGTAGCCCAAACGCCCATTTCAGCTTGGCACCAATTTTCATGTCATTTACTAATTTCATGTTTGCCTCCTAATATTAAGTATTAAGTGATTTTCTATTTGCATTAGCCGAAGCAAAGCGGTTTAATCAGTCAAACGAGAAATGCAAAAATCCTCTATTCTTATATTTTCGCCGCCCGCTGAGATAGGTGGATTTATCTGTTCCCAATCACGCCATTCCAACTTTCCGCAGTAGCGGCATGACTGCATGGGTTGAATCAATTTTTTCTTTAACTCAAATCCGTCTAATCCTTGTGTATGAATATCAATCAATTCATTCTCCATATTTATGGATTGGTTAAAATATTCATTGAAATGCTTGATGTTAAAGGGCAACGGGCAACGAGCCAATTTGCCATTGCTTAAAAAAACACATCTGGACGCAGGGCATTGCCGAACCGCTTTTTTAGGATTTGAGGTGCCATCAATATTTATATATTTTGCAAAATGCAAAATGGGGTCGCTAATCCAATGTTCAACTCCATTTGCTGTAAAGTAGCGTGCCATTTCGTCCCTTTTAGGTATCATGGGCTTGTACAATGATATATGTATAACCACATTATGAGATTTGATGGCGGCAAGCAGATCACCTTCCACTTTTTTATATAAAAGCCCGTTACTTAACAAATGGATATTTGCCCTAGGAAAAGCCTTTCTTGTCGTATAAATAAAATGGGGCAATTCTTTATTTAGCAAAGGTTCTCCGCCCATCAAACGAATAGTCTTTATATTTCCGAAAATTTCACTAAGCCTTACAATATCACACTTGAATTGCTTCAAACTCGGGAATGTTTCCGTTTTTACCAACGGAGAAAAGTGGAAGCAATTTTTGCAATTCATGTTACAATGTTCAGCCATGTGGTATTCCAAGAGATAGAGAACAGGCTTTTTGTTCAGCTTCTTTCTGATGGCATCGTCTACCAAGGAAAAGATACGGCGAAATGCTAAATATGAGCGTACCGCAAATGAGCTCTTGACAACCTTTTTGGCCATTTTCTCCAACATGTTCCCATCCCTTTCATCAATAAATTATTCTAAATTATTCAATAAATTATAAATACCCAATCGCTCATGAATGGCCACAGCAAAAAACGCTCCACATATGATGAGCTTATCGGTACACCCGACAATACAGGGTAAAACAACAGAAACAGTGCAAACGCTATGCCGGCAAAGCCAATGCCAAACACACGCCTATTTATCTTCAGCTTATCAAACATTCTGTTTTCCTTTAGTGCGTAAGTAATCATTAGCGACAGAAAAACTACATTTGGATAGTAGTAATATATAAACATTGTGTCTCTCGCTGATATAATCCAGGGTAAGAGCAAGGATAAATAACCGATTGTTAAGGAAATCGGCACAAAATCTCTTTTTACAGCTTTATAAAATGTGTATACAAGTGCGGGTATGCCGCCCCACCACACTATAGGGTTACCAAAAGTGCTTATACCTTGAACCGCACCGGACTGTAATACATAGTCAAAGTACAGCACGGGCCGTCGGTTTATAATCCATTCCCACCAATTCGAGGTGTAGGGGTGGTAAGCATCAAAGAACATGTGGAAATTAAACATATCTATTTGGTTTTGGATAACGGCTTCAAAAAAACCTAATTCCGGGTATAAGTAACCTGTGTTGTAATAGGGTATATAGCTGAGTATATATATGGTGCCGGGAACGATTATAAAAAATCCGATACAGCACAAAAAGGTCAGGGCTGTGTACTTATAAAAATCACGGCACTCTTGTGGATTTTCCATATGCCGTATATACCGTTTAGCCATTATAATAAAGAACAAAAGAGCCAACCCTACAGCCCCATAAAGACCGTTCCATTTTACGGACACTGCAAGCCCCATGGAAAAGCCCGAAAACGCTAATGGCACAAGCGTTTTTCGGAAATTGTCGGTTAAAAAATTTAGATGGCTATATTTGTACATATAATAAAACATAGCTGCAATAAACAGTGTTACAAAAGAATCCAACGTAGCAATGCGAGTCTGGACAAAGTGCATGAAATCAAAAGCAAAAATAATCGTGGCGAACCCCGCCCAAAAACTTTCTTTGAACAACGCCTTTGCAAACAAATAGATAATTGGCAACAGAAGAACCCCTGCCATAGCCCCAACAATTCGCCAGCCAAAGGGTGTCATGCCAAATATGTAGATTCCCCAAGAAATCATTACTTTGCCAAGTGGCGGATGTGTCCATTCGTCCGGTTCCATGCGGTGTATGAACTCATAAGCCGTTCGCGGATAAAATACCTCATCGAAATAAGCCGAGTGAATAAAATCTCTCGTCTGAATCGGTATCAAGTGCTGCTCGTCAAAGAGCTCGTGTCCAATATCGGAAACAACCGAAACAGGTATCAAAGCCATGTATTCATCTCTAAAAGCGATTTCCATGATATGTAGCTCATAAGATTCCGATGTGATACGGGTAAAACGAGTATCGCCACCGTAAAATCTTTGGTAATGCCACGCTAGCACTTCAAACGGTCCGTCTGCACGTACCGAAAAAGGCTCTGACCATAATTCACCGTCAATCGAGAATTCTAAGGCAAAACTTTGGTTTTCTCGCACTCCCGTCATAAATTGGAGTAAATGGATTTGGCGTGCCTCGCCAAAGTCAATCATTATACTATAATCAAAGCCGCCCAAAAAAGCAGATTGCGGAGAGTGAAGAGTTCCTATATTAAGAAAGGCATACGCTGTGAATACCAACATAATCCCGGCACACACAAAGAAATCCTTTTGCTTTTGGTAAATTTTCGACTTTGAAAAATCCCAAATATACAATTGGACTAAGACGAACGCTATTGCTATTGTAAGAGTCAAAAAAGCAATCATGTCATCTCATTTCTACAATTTCTACAATTTCTGCATTCCTACGCAAGTTAGGTAGAGTTCGGCGAAAAATGTTCGCCGAACTCGTTTAAGGAATTGCTCCGTTTAATAAAGTTCACAACCCGCTCGTACGCTTTACCATCTGCCGGATGGGCTAGAGCTTGATGAGGAACTTCCTGGGCTTGAGCTTGAAGAACCGGAGCTGCTCGGCGTGTGGGTGCCGGGTGCGGGAGTCCAGGTTGGTTGTGGCGTAGGAACAGGAACGGGAGGTTGCCAAATGGCAAGCACTTCACGATTGTTTCCCGTAATTACTCCTGTCATTGCGTTGATGTAAATTGTGTAATTAGCGGCTGATGTCGTAACATTTACTTCGTAGGTCAATACGCCATTTTCACGGAACAACATGATTGTTCCTATTGTGCCTTGACCGGTAACATGCTCAAGTGCAATATCTATTGCTCTTTGCATAGAGATTTGTGGTACGTCTGCTATTGCGCTGTTTTCTGTAGATTGTTGACTGTTAAGTAACAATAACAGCTGAATCAATTCCCTAAGTTCACTGATTTCTTGTTGCATCCGCTCTTCCGATGTTTGAGGCGGGTTTTGTGCCTGTACTTGTGTTACCCACAAAGCAGGCATACCGATGGTCAACATAAGACCAACCATAGCTAGTACGATAATTTTTTTACTCATAATTTTCCTCCTTATAGCAGATTAACTTTTTATTGCCCCTTTTAAATCAAAAAAGTTAATTTGCTTTTCAAATTTGCTTTCCTTAATTTAGCACTTTTGTTGTTTTTGAAATGGGACAACCTCCGGGAAAAGTGCTATAGTTTTTTAGCCTTATCTTCTTGGGCTACTTGACGACGGGCTACTCGTTGCTCTCGGAGCAGGAGTATTTGTTGGTTGTGGTGTTTGGGTAACGGTGGGTGGTGGCACAACTTGAGCGGCGGGCTGTTGTGTCGCAGTCTCTGCAACCGCATCATCAATATTAAAATTCATTACAATTCCCGTCATAGCATTTACATGTACAACATAGCGGAGTGTACCATTTGTAACGTCCACCACAAACGTGAGTATGCCATCGATTTCTAGCAGTTCGACTCCTTCTGCCGTACCAAATCCCAATTGTTCCACAGCGGTATTCATAGCCGCTTGACCGGACATTTGAGGAATGCCGACTTGAGCTGCGGTGTTTTGTGAGGATTGATCTGTCAAATCCTCTGCAATCATTCCAAGCAATACTTGAATGAGTGCCCTAAGTTCCGCAATTTCTTCTTGCATCTGCTCTTGTGCTTCACTTGAAGCCTGTGCTTGCACTATCGGAGCTTGAGCTACCGTCGCTGCCGAAGCCGAAAGATTTTGCTGTGCTTGTATCGAGTCTTGGCCAAACCAAACAACGGCAAACAGCCCAATGGCTAACACAACGGTGACCGTCAAAGACGCAATCAATTTCTTTTTCATGCTACACCTCTCCTTTTGCATCAGCATTTTTCCGTTTTTCTATTTTTCTATTTTTCCTGCTGATTTGTTACAGTGTAGCAAATGACTATGGCGAAAATGTGTCGTTTATAAAAAAACTTTCATTAGTTTACTGCGATTTTGGTACGGAGTGGGCTAGCCCCTCGTAGGATGCGGGGCGGGGCCCTGCGGCTCTTTACTTCATACGTTTGTTGTGATTCAAAAATTCCCAATCTTGACAAAATGCGGCAAAAAGTTTAGAATGACTATGGGCGAGGGAATATTTGACTTTAAGCAACTTCAAGCAACCGCATATGTGTACAATAAATGCGTGTAATAAACTAGATAAAAGCAATAGAAGCAATGGATATAATTTAGAAATAAAAAACAAAAACAAATAAGGAGGAGAATAACAAACATGAATATTGTGAGTAATATTAAAAAAGGGCTTAATAAAAGATTGAGGTTTTTGCTACCCATGGGGCTCGGTCTGTTTTTGGCGGCCTGTGGTGTAGGTAGCGAAGATGTACCCGGAGGTGATACAGCTTTACCTTTGCCGCCACAAGGAGTAGAGGAAACTCAAGCAGGCGGGCATTTGGTTTGGCTCAGTAATGCAGACGCTAACCATATGGATCCCCAATTGGTAAACAACATCCCCAGCATGGTGTTTCAATCCCAAGTTTATGAAGGGCTTGTAACAATGAACCAAGCCGGCGATGTGGTTCCTGTTTTAGCGGAAAGCTTTTACCCTTTAGAGCCTACAGTATGGCAATTTAACTTGCGTTCGGGCGTGTATTTTCACGACGGAACACCTTTTAATGCCGAAGCTGTGGTCGTTACTTTTAACCGTTTTATGGATCCGGCTGTAGCGGCGCCGGGGTTTAGTATAATAGACATGGTAACGGAAGTGATAGCCATAGACGAATACACTGTACATTTCCACACAGAATTCCCCTTTGCCCCCTTGCCGGGTCATTTAACAATAGGGGGCGGTCTCATAGTTTCTCCAACTGCATTGGCGGCATATGAAAACGGCACCGGTCCCTCTCTTGGGGAAGCCCCCGTTGGCACAGGACCGTTTATAATGGAAAGCCGAGTTCATGGGGATAGGACGGTGTTTGTTCGCAATGAAAACTATTGGGGAGGTTTGCCTTCGGTTGAAACATTAACGATACTTGTTATTCCCGAACCCGGAACTCGTCTGGCAATGATGGAAGCAGGAGATGCACACGGCTTTCACGCTTCCGCTATAGATATACCCGCTATCCGTTTAATGAGTAATGTGAATTATTTTACAGCAGCAGGTGCGGCAACGGAATATATCGGTTTTAACATGACAGAAGGTCATCCTCTAAGCAATCTCTACCTTCGTCAAGCAATATCTAATGCTATAGACAGAACCGAGATGATTGTAATGATGGAGGGACTAGCACTCCCCGCTACAAGCATGGCAGGACCTCATCTTGCATTTGCTCCCACCGGTTTGGAGTTAAAACAACAAGATATGGATGCGGCAAGAGAGCTTATGTCAAGAACGCCTTGGGCAGACAGTGGTCTTACCCTTAACTATTGGTACAACGAGGGTAGTACAATGCGCAGCCAGATTGGACAACTACTGCAATTTTATCTTGCAGAGCTTGGCATAACCATAAATATTACCGCTTTAGAGTTGGGTCATCTCCTGGAAGCTGCCAGTGCAGGGGAACACGATATTTTTGCCCTTAACTTTAGTGCCGCAACAGGAGATGCAGACAGGGGTTTTCACCCACTGCTTCACTCTGACAACCACGGTATGCCGGGCAATCGTTTCTTTTACGCAAGCCCCGTTGCAGACGATTTGATAGACAGAGCTCGCCAAACAACAGACCCCTCTGCCCGCTATGCCCTATACGAAGAACTAGCCCAAGTTCTTGCATACGACGTACCAATGCTACCCCTGTGGCATATGATTAACTCTTTTGCCTACACAAACATGGAAGGTTTGCAAGTGGAAATTAGAGGCATACCAAACTTCACAGAGGTTACTATATTAAACTAATTTGTTTTTTACAAAAAATTAAAGCCATTTGACTTCAAATTCTGCAAGGATATTTTGAAGTTAAATGGCTATTAAACGGCTGTAATACTAGTGTTTAGCTACAGAATCATCGTGTTCTAATGCGAACTAACGAAGACTCTATGTGTGACCGGATGTGTAAAGTTTGAATAACTTATAACTATATTATAGCTATTATACAGTGTGCGGTAATGACAAAACAAGAGGAAGATTACAATGGATACATATGACGAAATTTATTTGAATATAGCGGAAAACATTTTGAAAAGGGGTTATTATGACAGCAACCGCACTGTAAACAAAACCTATAAACTGCCTCACCAAATTATGCAATTTGATCTGGAACAACAATTTCCTATTTTAACCACAAAACGCGTTGCGTTTAAAACCGCCGTTAAAGAGCTGTTGTGGATTTTCAAAGACCAGAGCAACAATGTAGCTCGGCTACAAAAAGAAAATGTTCATATTTGGGACGAATGGGAAATGAAAGATGGCACAATTGGGACATCTTACGGTTACATAGTAGAAAAGTTTAAGCAAATAGACAAGCTAATAGAAACCCTAAAAAACAACCCGCAAGACCGCCGCATGATAATTGATTTGTGGCAAATTCCCTATTTGGACACCGGTGCATTGCACCCTTGCTGTTTTTTGACGATGTGGGACGTTACAGCAGGCAGACTCAATTGTATGTTGGTGCAACGCAGTGGCGATTGGCCTTTGGGGGTGCCTTTTAACACCAGCCAATATGCTGTGTTGGTACACTTGGTAGCACAAGTGACAGGTCACAAACCGGGTCTATTTACCCATATTGTTAACAATGCCCATATTTACGAAAATCAAGTAGAGGGTATAAATTTGCAAATTACCAGACGCAACCAAGCCCATCCACCACCAACACTCCTGATTAACCCAAATATAACTAATTTTTATGATTTTACCGCAAAAGATATAGAATTGCAGGGTTATCATCATCATCCGGCAATAGAAATGGAGGTTTCCGTTTAATGTTATCTTGTATAGCAGCTGTTGGGCAAAATAACGAGCTAGGCAAAAACGGAAAACTACCCTGGCACATAAAGGAAGATTTGCAATATTTTAAAGAAACAACTTTAGGCAAGACTATAATAATGGGGCGTGTTACATTTGAAAGTCTGCCGCAGGTGTTGCCCGACAGAAAACATATTGTTATAACCCAAAACCCCAATTTTTTTGTGAACGATAGGCGGGTAGAAGTTCTGCATAGCATTGAAGATTTGAAAGATTTGGAAAATAGGTTTGTAGGTGAAGAAGAAGCCTTTGTGATAGGAGGCGGACAAATATACTCCGCTCTTTTGCCAATGTGCAAAAGACTCTACATAACCCGCATACACAAAAATTTTGATGCAGACACGCATTTTCCGCATATCAATCCAAATAAGCTCACGTTGCTCAGTCAGTCTCAAAAAAAATACAACCAAACCGAAAAAGTGTTTTTTACATTTGAAATATGGGAGCTAAACTAATATGCTTGTTTTTTTGATAATAACAGCTATCACCATGCTCATTGCATGTCAGATGTATATTTGGGACTTTTGGAAATCGGACTTTTATAAAAAACATAAAAAATGGATTACGTGTACAATTGTCGTTTTATTGTACACCGCCTACGCTTTCATTAATCTAGGCAACTTCAGATCTCCCTTGAGCTATTTTTTTGCGGAGCCAAACCAATCCATAACAATAGACTTTGGCGAGATAGCTCACATACAGCACATTCAGTTTATGACCGGTCCGAGCTATAGCCAAGTCTTTTTGTTGGAGTTTTCCTATGATGGAGAAAACTGGGGCGGCGATTTTTTTGTGGAAACCGGTAGAGTATTCGCTTGGGATATTCGCTATTTAATCGTGCAAACAAGATTCGTAAGGCTTACCCCTCTTACCGACAGCGTGTATATAATGGAGATGGGGTTTAGGGATGCTGAAAACAGTTTTATACGTATCGCTAATGTAGATCCAATAGGAGAAGGGCTTTTTGACGAACAGCATCTACTGCCTATACAGGCGTTGGATTATATGCATTCAACATATTTCGACGAAGTCTTTTATCCTAAAACCGCCTATCAACTTATTTCCGGAATGGTAATATACGAATGGACTCATCCGCCTTTGGGTAGAGTAATTATTGCTTGGGGTATTGAAATTTTTGGCATGACCCCTTTTGGATGGCGATTTATGTCTACACTGGCAGGGGTTTTAATGCTTATACCCCTATACTGCCTTGCTTTAGCTATGTTCAAAAACACCTTTTGGGCAGGATTCGCCACTTTCATCTTTGCTTTCGATTTTATGCATTATGTACAAACCCGTGTGGGTATGACAGATTCTTTTGTGGTATTATTTATTTTAACCATGTACTATTTCATGTACAAACATATCCAAACCGATTTTTTTGCAAGTACATACTCAAAAATATTTGTTTATCTGTTTTTTTCCGGCATTTTTATGGGATTGGCTATAGCCACAAAATGGTTTGGGTTGTATGGCGCCCTGGGTATTGCCGTTATATTTTTTATATCCATGGGAAAGAGATACATGCTCTATAGGCAAGATCCGGCTAAATATGGCGATTTTTATAAGCGTACCTTTTTAACTTTTACTGCTTGCATTGTTTTTTTCGTTGTTGTTCCTGCCATTATATATATTTTGAGCTATGTGCCATACGGCGGTGTAGGCAGTTTATATACCGATCGTAGTTTTTGGACGGCGTTTTACCAAAACCAGATAGACATGTTTAACTTTCACATGAATTTAGAAGCAGAGCACGATTTCTCTTCATATTGGTGGGAATGGATTATAAATTGGCGTCCCGTGCTTTATTATGACAACACATTACCGAATGGCTTACGACAAGGTATTAGTGCATTCGGCAATCCTGTAGTGTGGTGGGGCGGTATACCCGCCATTTTGTATACTTTCTACAGAGCCATAACCACAAAAGAAACAAACGCTTCCCGAGAGGTTTCAATATTTTTATTGGTGGGATATATAGCTTTTATCTTTCCCTGGCTCATAGTAGCAAGGGTAACGTTTATATACTATTACTTTTCAAACACCATTTTTTTGGTTCTAATGATAGCCTACACAATAAAAGAAAGTAAATTTTTTGAAAGGGCAAAAATTGGTAGACAAACGTTTGCCTGCATGTTTGCAGGAGTAACAATGCTACTGTTTTTGTTGTTTTACCCTGTTTTAACGGGTATACCAATAAGTATAGAATTTGTTGAGACATTTTTGCGATGGCCTTTTATGAGAGAGTGGGTGCTAGTGTTATAGCACAGTCGTTTCAAAAAATAAAAAACACTTGACAAATTGAAGTATTAGTGTTAATATAATCGTGTGATAGGCGGATGTGGCGGAACTGGCAGACGTGCTAGATTTAGGTTCTAGTGTCCTAGTGGCGTGGGGGTTCGACTCCCTTCATCCGCAGACCTTGTAAGGATAAGGTTCACCTTACAATCACAGGCTTTTTGGGTTTTTCGCCCTCAAAAGCCTGTGATTTTTTATCAACAAATTATTTGTAGAGGTTTTATAAGGGTTATTAGTGTGCGTCTATAATTTGTAAATTTAAAGTTGCAAATTGCACGAAAGCGGAGGTTATCATGAATAAAATATATAAAAGCAGAAGACGGGGTATGATGTTAGTGTCTGCCTTTACATTGGCTGCTGTAATAGCCATAATACTATACTTGCCGGGGGCAACAGCTTACGCAACAACAGTTAACATTGATCAAACGGAGCAAATGACGGCACAGGAAATGCAAGCAGCTATCATGGAGTTGCGAGCTTTAATAGAGGCACTGGTTATCCTTCAGAGCCAACAACCTGTTGCTCCTGCACCGGTTCAACCGGTAGCACCACCGCCTCAGCCGGCAACACAACAACAATCTCACAACAGGGGTATCCGACCCATCAACCCTGCGATAACTAGAGAGCAAGCTATTTTAATAGCTCAAGCTGAACTTGCTACCCACGGTCTTGTTGGCACATTGCGTTCTGCCTCTCTCGACTGGGAAAGAGGGCAATGGGTTTGGGAAGTGGACCTTAGAACAAACAGCAACAATCGTTGGCAGAGAGAGTTTGAAGTGTATATAAACGTAGACACAGGTTTTATCGTTCACACAGAGTTCGATGATTAGAAAAAGATAAAAAAATAAAAAAAAGATCAAAAAACCCGGCGAGGTAAACTCGTCGGGTTTTTTGATGAGGACAAGTCCCCCTGACCCCTTTATTTCAACAATCGAAATACTTTTACAAATCCGAAAATTCAACTTATGTTAAAAAAATAGGGTCTGGGGCCTGGGGCCCCAGCGGGGTGTGGGGCAGCGCCCCACGGTTTTACGTTTTTCATGTGGTTGCCCTGTAAATCATTAATATTTCTATTGACAAATCAAAACCAATCATATATAATCATAAAAACTCAAAACCGCCAAAAAACAATCGAGGGTTTAATGTTTGCAGAAGAAAGACACAGAATAATATTGGAAATACTAAAAGAGCAGTCTAGGGTATCTGTTTTGGAACTTACAAAAATCCTTGGTGCATCTGAGGCTACTGTGAGGCGGGATTTGCACCTGCTAGAAAACAACGGTAACCTAAAACGCTCCCATGGAGGGGCGTTGTTAAAGTCTGTAAGTACCTATGAACCATTATTTAGCGAAAAAACAGTGCTACACAAGCAAGAAAAGGAGTATATTGCTACACTGGCAGCCCGCCATATCAACGATGGGGACACCATTATTTTGGATTCAGGTACAACAACATTGGCTTTGGCTCTTCTTCTTAAACAGAAGCAATTGCAGATTATAACCACATCTATTGACATAGCAGATATCTTGGGGGAATCTCATGCAATAGACGTTATTTTAACAGGGGGGATAATCCGTCAAACAACAAAAGCTCTTGTAGGGGATATAGCAGTAAAGAGCCTTTTGCAGTTTCACGTACACAAGGCTTTTTTAGGTATAAACAGTATAGAAGAAAACTGTGGTTTTACTACCCCAAGCATAGAAGAGGCGACCATTAAAAAAACCATGATACGCCAAGCATCTGAAATATTCTTTTTGGCAGATAGTAGCAAATTTGACACAATATCCTTTGCAAATGTGGCATCGTTAAAAGAGGGGCATGTTATTGTTACAGACAAAAAACTGAAAAACAGTTCAAAAAACAGGTACGAAAAATGTGGTGTTGTGATAATAAACTAGTATAGCTATTCCACTTAATTCTAGCCCTTTTTAAAATAAAATTAAGTGGAATAGCTTCCTAAATTCAGCAGTTTTAGTGTAAATTTAAAGAGCTAATTTAAAACGGAACTGCTATACCTGTTTCCACATGGTTTTCAAAGCTGTTTAATGATTAAGGAGGATAGCCTATTGGTAATTACTTTAACAATAAACCCTTCCCTAGACAAAACAATAGAGATTGAAAATTTTGCCGTAAACAAAATAAATAGGGCAAAAAACATCCCCGTGGTTGACCCGGGGGGCAAGGGTATTAACGTTTCTAAGGTACTCAAAAAATATGGTGTAGACACAAAAGCACTAGGTTTTGCAGGAGGTGATACAGGAAAGGTTTTGCAAGAAAGGTTAGAAGAGATGGGAATCATGTATAGGTTCATAGAAACTCAAGAATCTACCAGGGTGAACACAAAGATTTTGGATATTAAAAACAACACCCTAACGGATATTAACGAGCTTGGCGCCAAAATATCTAGTGAAAATATAAAGGATTTAAAAGAGCTTATTTTGCAAGAAGGAGCAAACTGTTCTTTTATAGTCTTTTCAGGTAGTTTGGCTCAAGGTGTACCCGCCGATATATACAAGGTAATAATGGAGAGTTTGCCACATGATTGTAAAGTGCTGTTAGACACTAGTGGTCAGCCCTTGCATTATGGGGTTTTGGGTAATCCTTGGTTTGTTAAGCCGAATTTGGAAGAGTTTTGGGAATTGACAGGCAAGCAGGTAGAAGAGCCATATTTAATTGCAGAAGAAGCCAGATGGTTTCTGGGTAACGGAATAGCCCACATGGCAATATCTTTGGGGGAAAAAGGGCTTATGTATGTTTCGGAAACAGAATGTCTTTTGGCTACTTCGCCAAAAGTGGATGTAAAAAGCACGGTAGGTGCCGGAGACTCCGTTTTGGCTGCTTTTGTGATAGGGTTTTTGAGGAATCAAAAAATAGAAGATATTGTAACATTTGCAACTGCTATGGGGTCGGCAGCGGTTTTGGAAAAAAGCACAGTGGCTCCCAACCCGGATATAGTTGCACAGCTGATGAGTTCTATCGAAGTTATTAATCTATAAGTTATATACTGCGAAAGGGCAACTTCTGCACTTTTTTCGCAGCAACAGACGGAGGGGAGGGCAAGTGCATTTTTTGTCCTTCCACAATATAACACAGCCATAAAAAGGAGAAATTATGGAAAATGCAAAATTGTTTGCCCAACGTTTTGGGCGGAGTTTAAGTGCTATGGTAATGCCTAATATTGGGGCATTTATCGCTTGGGGTTTTATTACAGCTCTTTTCATACCAACGGGGTGGATACCAAACGAAAATTTTGCAACACTGGTAGGCCCCATGATAACGTATTTGTTACCCTTGCTTATAGGATACACAGGGGGTAAAATGATAGCCGGTGTGCGCGGTGGAGTTATGGGCTCTATCGTAACAATGGGTGTTATTGTCGGAACAGATATACCCATGTTTTTGGGTGCTATGATGATGGGACCCTTGGGCGGCTATGTAATTGCAAAGTTTGACAATGCAATAGACGGGAAAATAAAGCCCGGATTTGAAATGCTTGTTAACAACTTCTCTATAGGGATTTTGGGAACAGGTTTTGCACTGTTGGCATATGCTTTTATCGGTCCCATTGTACTATTTTTAAACGAAATTTTGTCTTCTGGGGTAAATGTTATTGTAAACGCAGGGCTTTTGCCGTTGGCCTCTATTATAATAGAGCCTGCAAAAATCCTGTTTTTGAACAATGCCCTTAACCACGGGGTTCTTGGCCCCATAGGATTTTTGCAAGCAGAAGAAGCCGGCAGATCTATTATGTTTCTACTAGAAACTAATCCCGGTCCCGGTCTTGGTATACTTTTGGCATACTCTGTTTTTGCAAAGGGTGGTATAAAAGCGTCTGCTCCAGGGGCGATTATTATACACTTCTTTGGAGGTATACACGAAATCTACTTCCCCTACGTTCTAATGAAGCCTGTTCTTTTGCTTGCTGTGATAGGAGGCGGAGCGGCAGGTATTTTAACATTTGTGCTAACCGGAGTGGGGCTTGTTGCCACACCCGCCCCCGGTAGTATTTTTGCTCTAATGCTAATGACTCCTGCCGGCAACCATTTTGGTGTTTTAGCAGGGGTGGTTGTGTCTACCGTTGTTACATTTTTAATTGCCGCTATGTTTGTTCGCGGCTCTAATCTTACAATGGAATCTTTGGAAACATCTAAAGAGCAAACGGTTGCACTAAAAGGCATACACGGTGCAAAAAATATAGACGAAACCACACTTGTTGTTTTTGCTTGTGATGCCGGTATGGGTTCTTCTGCAATGGGGGCTTCTATGCTTTCCAAAAATCTAAAAACCCAAGGGTTAAATATTACCGTAAAAAACTATGCAATAAACGAAATTCCATCCGCTGCACAGATTGTTGTAACCCACAACCAACTAACCTCAAGAGCAAAGGAACGGTTGCCGGGTGCTGTACACATCTCTGTTTCAGATTTTATGAGCAAAGATATAACGAGCCAAGTTTTGGACAAATTGTCCCAAAATGCGGCAACAGAGGTGTTTTCACCTCAAAACATACTGCTCGGGCAAAAAGCTGCCGACAAATTTGAAGCAATAACCATGGTTGGAGAGCTAATGGTGAAAAACAACATAGCCACAGATGCCTATACACGGTCTATGCTAGAGCGAGAAAAATCTATCAGCACATATATGGGGGCAGGGATAGCTATACCCCATGGCACGAGCCAAGGCAGGGAACATGTTTTGAAAACGGGCATAGTGTTTGTGCAGTTCAAAGACGGAATAGATTTTGACGGCAAAACAGCCTACGCACTAATAGGTATCGCAAGCACAGACGATAACCACCTGGAAACAATATCTAAACTGGCAGGCATTGTATCAGAAAACAAGGGTATTGAAGCTGTGCTAAAGAGCGATGATGTAGATTTGATATATAAAACTTTTTCGGCATAAAAAAATATAACGTACAAGGAGCGGGCAAAGCCTGCTCCTGTGGCGTTTATGTAGAGGTATTTATGAAAACAAAAGGCGTACGCTTATACGGAGCTAACGATGTAAGGACAGAGGAGTTTTTGCTCCCTCCCATAAAAAACAACGAAATTTTGGTGAAAGTTGTATCTGACAGCATTTGCATGTCTACTTACAAAACGGTTATACAAGGCACAGCACACAAAAGGGTGCCGGCAAATATAGACACAAACCCCATATTGCTTGGCCATGAAATGGCAGGAGATATAGTGGAAGTGGGCAGCGATTACCATAACCAATTCAAAGCAGGGGAAAAGTTTGCATTGCAGCCCGCCCTTAATTACAAAGGGTCTATGGCTTCTCCCGGCTATTCCTATGAATATTTTGGGGGTGCGTCGCAGTATTGTATTATACCACCGGAGGTTATGGAACTGGGATGTTTACTGCCATATAATGGAGAAGCGTACTATGCCGCCTCTTTGGCAGAACCCATGTCTTGTGTTATAGGGGGTTACAATGCCATGTACCACACAAAACCCGGGAAATATGAGCACACCATGGGTATTGTTCAGGGGGGTAATTTGGCAATTTTGGCAGGAGCAGGGCCCATGGGGTTGGGAGCGATAGACTATGCACTGCACGGGCCCAAACAGCCCGCTATTGTGGTTGTAACAGATATTGACCAAACCCGTTTGGATCTTGCACAAAAAATATTTACACAAGAAGAAGCCCACAGTTGTGGTGTGAAACTCTATTTTGTAAATACTAGCACACACGGAACAAAGCATTTAATGGACATAACAGAAGGTAAAGGTTACGATGATATAATGGTTTACGCTCCAATACCCAGCGTGTTGGAAGATGCGGACAGTATACTTGCAAAGGACGGGTGCATAAATTTTTTTGCCGGGCCTTCAAACAAAGATTTTTACGCAAAAGTAAATTATTATAATGTTCATTACAATGCATCTCATATAATGGGAACAACCGGCGGTAATGTGGACGATATAAAAGAATCGATTCAGCTGACAGAAAAAGGCGTTATAAACCCCGCAATAATGGTTACCCATGTTGGGGGTATAGACTGCATAGCAGAAACTACAAAAAACTTGCCCAACATACCGGGCGGCAAAAAGCTGACATATCTGCATATAGAAATGCCTCTTACTGCAATAGAAGATTTTGAAGTTTTGGGAAAAGAAGATACTCGCTTTAAAGAGCTACACACAATAGTGCAAGAAAACAGAGGGCTATGGTGTGCAAAAGCGGAAAAGTTTTTGCTTGAAAAGTTTTAATAATAGCAATCACAATAGGTGTTTTCGGATGTCCCCGCCCTACGAATTCCGCAGGGCGGGGAAAAAATTCTTTTGCTATCCATTAGCTAGTAAATTTACAAACGCTATGATTATAGTTGTAGCTCCTATTATTACGGCAATGTTAAGACCTATAAACCATCTATTTGCCGTCTTTGTGTCTGCTATTACAAAACTATCGATTTTTCTTTTGATTTTTTCTGAATTTGCATTAAGGCGTTCTTCCATTTTTATAGCGTTTGCAGTAAGCTGTGCAATATTTGCATTAAGACGTTTTTCCATTTGTACGGCATTTGCGGTAAGACGTTCTTCTAATGCTTTACGTTCTTTGCGGCTGCGTTGTTCGTGCTCCCTTGCATCATCCATCAGCCGTTGTTCCAATGCAAGACTGCGCTTTTCAGCTTCTCTGCGGTCTTGCTCCAAGCGGTCAATATACTTTTGAAAATCTATAGCTTGTTTTTCCAGCATTTTGAACACCTCTTTTCTGTCATGTGCTATAATTTTGCTCTCTAGTGAAATTATAACATTAGAGAGCAAAATTTACAATCTCTTTTATTGGAGTGAGGTGTAGCGAAAAAGTTGATTTGTAAAAATAAATTTAAGTTCTTTACGGGTGATCCTATGTCACACCTGATGTGAGACTCTATGTGATATTTTATATTGAAAACCCCATTGTTTTGTGGTATACTCGTTGTGGAGAGTGATATGACTATGAACAAAATATTTTTTCAATATGAAGATGATATAATCAACCCCTGTTGGGATAACGTATTTAAAGCCACGTTCACCA
>WRKF01000186.1 GCA_009778165.1 Defluviitaleaceae bacterium | reverse complement strand
TATTTACATATTTTTTTTGAACAAAATGAACAAAAAAACTAAACCTGTACAAATGGGATTATATCAAAAAAAAAAAAAAAACCGCAAGTAAATTTTTAACAAAAATTGATAAAAATCAACAAAAAATTTAGCGAATATGCTCAAATGATAAATTTGCAATTTTGGAAAACAAAAAAGACTGCACCGATTTAGGAGCAGTCTTTTTTTAGGTTATACTATTGTTAATGGTTCTTCAACTTCAATTATTTTGCCTTTTATATCTGAAATTTTTATTTCGGATACATTTAATCCACCATTTTTTTGAAAATCTCCGCTAAAATTGTTTCATTATCTAAAATTTCAAGAACAGCACCTCTTTCTCCGGTGCTAAGACGTATTTTGTCAAATTCTTTTAGCATAATACCCCCTAATCGTCTAATTGTATATTGCCACCCCTAATTATCTTACTTCTGCTATGGGTTTTTCGACTTCAATTATTAGCGATACGATTTCGGAGTGCTTTATAGTATCTGTTCTAGTTTTCCCGTCATTTTTGGAATATATATCAGCCTCATAAGCAACACCATTTTCATAAATTTCAACAATATGAGCATATTCACCAGTTAACAATTTTACTTTTTGATAAAGTTCCATATTTATAAGAGCCTCCCATGTTTATTTATCGATATACGCACTCGTCAAACGCATTTTACCATTACGTCTATCCTCTATCCAAGCGGTTAAAACATTTGCGGATTTACCATTTGGTCCCAAAAGACTCATATTGACTTGGTAGCGTTGACCATAACCCATATCAGGCCTAGGGACAGCAGGATAATTGGGTAAGTTCTGGCGTATATTCTCTATTAAATTATCGACATTAGATAGATTATAACCTAAATACACGTCAAAGGCTCTAGCTTTATCTTTTTGTCTTTGTGGATTGAGCGAATACTCTGTAAATTTTTCTCGTGGTATAACCGCCTCTTCATATCGTGGTAATGTGTTCATAGAATTTTCCTCTCCCTCTATTATACCATCATTACCCCCATCTTGTGAAGAGTTTATAAAAAATTTACACGGTCGTTTCATAAATGATTTAAGTTGATACATCCCACCCGGACATTTTCCACTTGTTTCATTGCCGAGCATATTGTATAATAGGGTTATCTTTCCAATCACAGGATTTTTAAATTTTTCCCTGTTTTTTCTAATATAAAATATCACATAGAGTCACACATAGGGTGTGACATAGAGTGTTTCAAAGTTCGCATTAGAAAGTACCTCTAAAAGCTATTTCTGAAATTCAAAACCGAGGTTTTTCGCCATTTTCACTCTTAACCCATAAATCTTAAAAGCAGATTCGACACCCCTTTTTTTGCTGCAAACTACTACCTTATCAACTCTAAATTCATACTTAAACTATCGGGCACAACCTCTTTAAGTTAATCCGTATGGTTGTTTGATTTGTGATATATGGCATAATGCCTCTCCTTTGCAATAAAATACGCCCACATCATATGACGCAGGCGTTTAGCCGGTAGGTGTATATTTTCTTTGCAAGGTAAACATCTGGATTTTTAAAAATATCCGTAACGACACCTCTACGACCGTCTTTTGGAATATACTATCATATTCTTTTATCAACATAAACGTATCTATATCCCTTCATTAGGGGTTTGACCTTATCACAACATACCAACAACTACCATCAGTATAGCCCAAAAGGCGATGGTAGAAACTATAACTGTTTTAAACCTAAAGTCAAGCTGGCTGAGCTTTTTTAAAGTTTTATTGCCTTTAACCACATATTTGTAAATAACCAAACCCACAGCAGTGGAACCAAAAAACACTAGTAGCTTTTCGGGGGATGTCCAAGGGGCAACGGTAATGCTCAAGTTTCCTGCGGCAACTATATCAGAAAACAAAAAGTTTATGGTTTGAGCTCCCAAAAGGCCACCCGCCAAGCAAAGAAAGCCCATAAACACAGACGGTACAACCCGCCATTTGTCAGGTGTTGGTGTGTCGCCTTGAAGCCCGGGGTCTTTACCAAACAGCATAGAGCCGTATTTTAGAAAAGATATGATAGTGCCTAGGCTTATTATATTTATTGACCACTCAATCCAAGGATCCACGGTGTATCCAAGGTAGTATTTGGAGATACTGCCGATAAAAAACGGCGCTCCCATAATTGCCAAAACCGCAAAACCGGATGCAACCCCCACAATGGGCATTCGTTTTAAAACACCCCGTATTGCATAAACATCCATAGTGCCATAGGAACGGCGAATAATCCCTGCTGTCAAAAACAGGGTAGATTTAAAAATCCCATGACCAACAATATGGTACAATCCCCCCACCATGGCATAGCTATCCGAGGCAGAAAGACCAATCATAATCAAGCCTGCTTGGGACACGGTATGGTATGCCAAAATCATTTTGGCGTTAGATTGGGAAATAGCCATCACAACACCGGTAGCTCCGGTAACGATACCCATTATCAAAAAGAAGTCGTATTGAGCTACAGAACCAAACATTTCTTGCATTCGCATGAGTAGGAATATAGCTACTTTTATCTGCACCCCGGAGAGGATTGCGACTACGCTTGTTGGGGCATCGGGGTATAGCCTCATTTTTGGCACAACGCTAAAAAGGGGAATCATGCCGGCTTTAAAGGATATGCCTGTGAGCATGAGTGCATAGGGCAAAACCAAATCAGACTGATCCACATATGCTAAAGTATCTGCCAAATGAAAAATATCAAATGTGCCACCAATCATGTAAATATAGGCAAGCCCAAAAAGATAAAGCTGCATCGCAAATATGTTTACCATAAGATATACCATGCCTGTAAACATATTTCGGCGTGCCCTGTAATACATCATTAAAATAATTATAACCAAAGTGCTTACTTCCAAAAGCACAAACATGTTGAATAAATCTCTTGTTAGGAAAAGGCCTACCAACGCGCCTTCTAGCAAGAAAAGCATACACCAAAACCTGCTTTGGCTACTTTCATTAAAGCTGTACATACTTATAACCAAAAAAACAACAGCTGTTAGCAACACAAAAGCAGCGGACACATCATAAGCGTACAACAAAATGCCCAAGTAGTCGATGTAAGACCCTACACCAACAAACGTTATTACACTCTCTCCTCTTGTGAGCCACACCAAATAAACTGCAAACCCTGTAAAAATAGCTTGAAAAGCAATAGCTATTTTTCTAGCTATATCATTTGTTGCAAAAACGAAAAGAAAAATTGCAATCAAAACCGGAATTATTACAAAATATAGTAGCATATCCTAACCTTGCGCCTCCTTTTTCCCTTCATTTTGTCTTTCGCTAATTTCCTCTTTAACCAAGTCGAACATGGTATTCCAGTCCGTTGTTTTGTATCTTCTGTGCAAAGTGTTGAGCATAATAATATTTACCGCAGTAACACAAAACCCTATAATAATAGTCGTAATCATTAGAGCCTGGGGTACCGGGTCTGCAAATTCATAAAAATGCAGTTCAACATGGTATACCGTTTCCAGGATAGGGGGTATAGTGCCAACACGGCTACCAAGAGCTATCCAATAAATAATTACAGCACCATTAAGCATAATCATGTATATTACAGATTTAATTGCATTGTTGGCAGTTATAAGCCCAAAAATCGCTATAAAGAAGAGGGCGATCGGGAGCAACTCCAAAAATCTTATACCGAAAATTTCCATAAAAAGCAAATCCTTTCGTCTATAATTTCTATAATTTTACCTATACTCGCTATGCTCGTTCGATAGTAATGTATCTATAGAACAACACAATAAAACCACAAGCAACTTTTATGCCCACAAGGGAGTTTACAACAACAAGGTGAATATTTTGGTATATAGTTAAATACTCATGCTCCACAAATGTTGATACATCAAAAAATACGGCAACAACCGCAACAAGAACAAGAGTCACAAAAATAATCTCCTCTAGCTTCAAAACTTTTTTAACCGGCATATCGTGAATGTTGTGTATCATGTAGCGGCATATAAAAAAGCAAGCTACAGCCACACCACCCTGAAAACCCCCGCCGGCAGATATATGACCATTAATAATAAGATATATACCAAAAAGGAGTATGATTGGGCTTATTATGCGGATAGAATAGACTGCAACCCGATCTCTTTTAACTTCGCTAGAGTCTATTGGAGTTGCCTGTTCTCTGTCCAACCAGGAAAAATTACCAACAGCCATAACAGCTATAACAAGAGCCAAAGCCTCAAAAAGTGTGTCGTAAAGCCTATATCCCATCAAAATATTACCGATTATATTTTGACCCCCTACCTCTTCGTAAGCACGCAAGATAAACTGATCCCTCAGATACAAATTTGCATCCATACTAGGGGAAAAAGCAATAAACAATCCGGCAACAATGCTTACAAATACAAAAGCCAAGGAAGTTTTAATGAAAAAACCGCTTTTTTTGTTTTTTGAAGAAGGTATAAAAGTTGTTTTTATCGCCTCTCTGCCATAATATCTTTCGGCAACAACAATAAAAAATATAATGGCATATGTCCCAATAGCCGCTTCCGCCATTGCCACATCGGGACTACCCAAAACCAAGTATATTAAAGAAATGAGAAGGGAAAAAACACAGGTGTATATAATAATACGGTAAACCCTGCGTTCAAACATAATCATAAATGAACTTACAAAGAGCATAAAAAATAGTGTATACACCAAATACATTTGTATATCCTCCAATCCTAAGGGGTGCAGAAACTGGTGAGCTAACCTATTATTTTTTTCTATCTTACTATATTTGTCTCATCCTCATTTTCCGGCTCCAGCTGACCTGACAACCTGTAACCGGATTTATAAGCAGAGTGAACCATAACATGCCCCACCATAGGATTAAGTATTAAAACAATAATTATAATCAAAATAAGTTTAGCGGAAAAAAAGCTAAATCCATGACGTATAGATAAACCCAAAAACAGTGTTATCATACTTACGGTATCAACTTTGGCAGCAACTAAAAGCCGTTGATAAAAGTCTTTGAAACGAAAGATTCCTATAACGCCAAAGAGCATCATAGCAACTCCCATTCCTATAACAATACTGCTAACAATTTCTCTTGCGTCCATTTATAGCTCACCTCCTTCGGTTTGGGGCAATTCTGTTGCAGGAGTTATAGATCCAATTTCTGTTTCATCTTTTTCTTTTTCCGGTGTTCTAACTTTCCGTATTTTGCCAAGCCGATGCTTAGACAAAAACATAGCGATAAATATAGTTCCTATAAAGCCGAAAAGGGTATATATAATGGCGAAGTCCAACAAAAATGTCATACCGGTAATAGATGCAAACACCGCTATCAACATAATAGTTTTGGCAACTATAAGATTCATACCCAAAAGCCTGTCCCAAATACTAGGACCTTTTATTGTGTAAAAAATATAAATCATAACAACGAGAAGTTTGATCCATAAAACATACATAAGAAAATTTTCCACCTATACATCCTCCTTTTTTGTATCATCTGCTTCTGCAACAGATAACCTCTCTTCCAAATCGGCTTTTATCCACTTGTCAATTACCTTTTTGTCTTTTGGGTTGTTTACATCCAGCCTTTTATCGTATATGCACAAAGTCATTATTGTATCCTCTTCCATTTCAACAGAAATAGAACCGGGCACAAATGTGATGGAATCCATGAGCAACACCTTCAATGTTTCGGATTTCAAATTGGTTTTTACATTTACAAAATCAAATTTAGCCCCCACGATTACAAACTTTATTATATGAAAGCCGGCAATATAAACTTGACCAATAATATAAAAAGGATAAAAAATCAGTTTGGAAAATTTTATTTTTTTTGCTTCTTCTAAGGGGGGAAGGAACATATCAGCAAGATAGGTGCAAAATGCCCCAATCAAAAGACCAACAGCCAAAGACTGCCACGTAATATTCTCTACCAGAATAATCCAAAAACCTGCTAAAGCCAGCAAAATATAAAAACCATATCTTCCCACAAAAACCTCACTTCCACATGCAAATGCAAATTGCTACGTATCATAACATGATATTAGCAGCGTAACAAAAAGTGTAATATAATATGTAGATTTTTTGAAACCTTCAAAAATTGTACAACACATATTTACTTTTGTCAAGACTTTTTTCCGTTAAATCACAGCCGTTTCATAAACTTTCCTGAACCTATTACTTGTGCCGTTTATAAGACGTTGAAAAAAAGCATCCGCCAATTGGCGAATGCTTAGTGTTAAACCCCGTGCTTACTTGCTATCTCATCAACCCTGTCCATAGGCATTTTTGTTATTTTGGCAATAACATCTCTTTCAAAGCCTTCCCTTAGCATTTCAATAACTGTTTCAGTTTTACCTCGTTCTAAGCCTTGCTCTATGCCTTGTTCTATGCCTTGTATTTTTTCTTCATACAACTGTTTTTCATACAAAGATTGGGCTTCTTTTCTCAACAAGGCTTCATAAACTACATCATCAGAAGAAAGTGCGTTGTGTAATTCGTCCAGAATAGCCAATTCTGTAGAATTTCTTAGTTCCTGCATCCCTTTTACCTCCTCGTAGTCTTTAAACTTTGTTTTAAGGGCTTTTGCTATATCCCATATATCGTGATAATTTTCCGGTAGCCCTTTCTTGTCTTTCGGCAGCTTCGGTAACTCTACATAGTAATTAGAATATTTGTCCGTCAAAAAACCGACTTTGTTATGATAGTCGGAGTAGACTATAATGGTATCACCTTCCCTCGCTTCATAATAGCATATTTCTTTTGTTTACGCAATATATAGCAAATTAATTTTCATCGTTCCCTTTCAAATCACAAAAGCTAATTTACTATATAGCTTGAAAGTAGCTATAGTTTTTTTTAATAGTTACTATAAAATATTAATATTTGACATGTATATATAAGTTGCTATAGCACTTTTACTAATGGTCGCCTATTTTAAAAAAACTATAAATCGCACTTAAATCAAGAAAGTAAATTAATTTTTTCGTATTAAAAAAAGTTAACGAAAAATTAATTTGCTGTAGCTCGAAAGTAGCTATAATTTTTTTTAATAGTTACTATAAAATATTAATATTTGACATGTATATATATAATAGGTTAGTATTTTGGTTAAGTATTGAAATATTGAATTCAAAATATGTTTCGAAAAAATGTCATAGCAAACGACTTTTCAATCCGGGGATACCGTCGGTCGAAGTACCCTTGTGCCTTTTGGTGATGTGTTTTCCTCTGCATCAATGATTTCAAATTACGTTTGCTATAGGAGGTTAATGGTAATGAGTATAAAAGCAGTAATTGTGGCAGCAAAAAGAACTCCTATCGGGTCGTTTGGTGGAGTATACAAAAATGTATCTGCAGTAGATTTGGGAGCAACAGTGGTAAACGATGTTTTACAAAGTACCGGCATTGATTCAAAACAAGTAGATCAAGTTATTTTTGGTAACGTATTACAAACAGGGTTGGGGCAAAATGTGGCACGGCAAATATCTGTGAAAGCAAATATACCAATAGAAACTCCCTCTTATGTTGTTAATATGGTTTGTGGCTCCGGATTAAAGGCAGTAGAGTTGGGTGCCCAAGCAATAGCAATGGGCGATGCCCAAATAGTTGTAGTTGGCGGCACAGAAAACATGAGCCAAAGCCCATATATTTTGCCTGGGCTACGCTGGGGACAAAAAATGGGGGATGGCAAGGCAGTAGATTCTATGGTATACGATGGTTTAACAGATATATTTAACAACTACCACATGGGTATAACAGCAGAGAATTTAGCAAAGAAATACAATATTTCCAGAAAAGAACAAGATGAACTGGCGACAGAAAGCCAAAACAAAGCAGAAGCAGCTATTGGGGCTGGAAAGTTTAAAGAAGAGATTACCTCTGTAACTATACCCCAAAGAAAGGGAGAGCCAATAATAGTAGATGCGGATGAATACCCTAAAAAAGGTGTTACAGTGGAAAGTTTAGGTAAACTTAGGCCTGCTTTTGATAAAGAGGGTAGCGTAACTGCGGCAAATGCCTCCGGTATAAATGATGGAGCCGCTGCACTGGTGTTAATGAGTGAAGAAAAGGCGAAAAGCCTTGGAATTAAACCACTGGTAGAAATTGTAGCTAGTGCAAGTGCGGGAGTTGAGCCCGCTGTAATGGGTACCGGCCCTATACCGGCGACACAAAAAGTTCTAAAAAAAGCAGGCATTACTGTAGCAGATTTAGATTTAATAGAAGCAAACGAGGCTTTTGCTGTACAAGCTCTAACAGTTATCAGAGAGCTTGGGTTAGACAAGAACAAAGTAAATGTAAATGGCGGGGCAATATCTTTGGGGCATCCCATTGGAGCCAGCGGTGCCAGAGTGCTTGTAACACTGATAAATGAAATGGTGAAAACCAAAGCAAAGTACGGTCTTGCAACCCTTTGTATAGGCGGTGGGCAGGGTATTTCTATGATTGTGAAAGGATAACAAATGAACAAAATTATATCTGTGTCCCGAGCAATAGATTTTATTAAAGATGGCGACACAATAATGATAGGCGGTTTTTTAACGAATGGTACACCTGAGAGGCTTGTGGATGCTTTGGTGGCATCGGGCAAAAAAAATCTAACTTTAATATCAAGCGATACCGGTTTCGTTGACAAGGGTGTTGGCAAACTTGTGGTAAACAAGCAATGCAAAAAAATATATGCATCTCACATTGGCACAAACAAAGAAACAGGCCGCCAAATGACAGAAAACGAAACAGAAGTTGTTCTTGTTCCCCAGGGTTCGCTTGTGGAAAAAATACGGGCCGCCGGTTATGGGCTTGGAGGAGTGCTAACACCTACCGGTCTTGGTACCCTTGTGGCAGAGGGGAAAGAAAAACTTACAATAGATGGCAAAGAGTATTTGTTGGAACTCCCTCTTCATGCCGATGTTGCACTAATTTATGCAGATCAAGCAGATAAAGAAGGGAACTTGTTATATAAAGGCTCCGCCGCTAATTTTAACAGTGTAATGGCAGCTGCGGCAAAAACAACAATTGTAGAAACAAACAACTTGGTAGACAGCATAGACCCTAATTATGTCCACACACCAAGTGTATTTGTTAATCACATAGTATCGTAAGTAGGGGGTGTCTAATGGACAAAGAACAATTACAAAACACCATTGCCAAAAGAGTAGCTGCTGAGCTAAAGGACGGGCAACTTGTAAACCTTGGTATAGGTCTTCCGACTAGGGTGGCTAACTTTATACCAAACAATATTAATGTAACACTGCACTCAGAAAACGGCTTTGTTGGTATGGGGCCTGCTCAAGAACCCGTAACCGATACCACAATAACAAATGCCGGTGGTGTGCCTGTAACAATAAACTCGGGGGGGGCATTTTTCGATAGTGCTGTTTCTTTTGGAATTATACGCGGTGGTCATTTAGACGTAACTGTGTTGGGTTCCCTGCAAGTAGATGAAGGTGGTAATATTGCAAACTATATGATACCGGGAAAACTAGTACCCGGCATGGGTGGAGCAATGGATTTGTTAACGGGTGCAAAACAAGTAATAGTAGCTATGGAGCATACAGCAAAAGGTGCTCCGAAAATTTTAAAAGAATGCAACCTTCCACTAACAGCAAAAAATGCGGTGAATCTCATTATTACCGAAATGGCAGTTATAAGAGTTACAGACAAAGGCCTTGTGCTTGAAGAAATTCTTAACGATTACACATTAGAGCAGGTACAGCAAGCCACAGAAGCGGAACTTATCACAGCACCCGATCTTAAACAAAGTTGATTAGAGAAGGAGATTTATGTGGCAAATACAGAAAATATTGGCATAGCCGGTATAGGGTTATATATACCCGAAGGTAAACTAACAGCAAAAGAAATCGCTGACAAAACGGCAGGCAATTGGACAGAGCAAGATATAGCGGCAAAACTGGGGATTGTGCAAAAAAGCATACCCGGTAAAGACGACGGAACCCAAGAGATGGGGGCAAAAGCTGCCGCTCAAGCTCTGGAAAACGCCCGGATAAACGCAAAAGATATAGACGTTATTTTGTGTATGGGCGAGGAATGGAAAGAGTACCCCTTAACAACATCGGCATTGTACATACAAAACAAGATAGGGGCAGTAAACGCTTGGGGGATAGATGTTCAAAACCGTTGTTGCACAACTGTAACTGCCTTAAAAATGGCAAAAGACATGTTGCTGGGCGATCCGGAGATAGATACGGTTATGGTTGCAGGCGGCTACAGAAACGGCGATTTTGTAGACTATACCGACCCTAACATGTCAATGATGTATAACTTGTCTGCCGGTGGTGGTGCAATTATTTTGCAAAAAGGGCTGAACAAAAACTTGTTGCTAGGTAGCCATATAAAAGCCGATGGTTCTTTTGTACACGATGCAGGTATAGAGATTGGTGGTATAAACAACCCATTCACACAAGCGAATGTAGACAAAGGCTACAAATCACTTAAATTGATGAACCCCAAGCATATGAAAGACGGACTTAATGCCGTATCTATGCCCAACTGGTACGAATGCATAGATAAAGCCCTGCACCGTTCTAACCTTACCCGAAAAGATATAGATTATTTGGCTGTATTGCACTTTAAAAGATCTATGCACAGCGTGTTGTTGCAGGAGCTTGGGTTAACAGATGCTCAAAGCATTTATTTGGAAAACTACGGTCATATGGGACAGGTGGATCAAATACTTTCTTTAAAACTCGGGCTTGAACAAGGCAAAATAGGCGATGGTTCGGTAGTGTTAATGGTTGCCGCCGGCATTGGTTATGTATGGAGTGCAGCCGTCATAAAATGGGGTAAACCCTAAATAAAATTATAGCAGTTCCTTATGCGGAGCGGAATTGCTACAGGAATTGCTATAGATAAAAGGATTAAAAAAATATGGAAACTTTTTTTCAATTACTGTTTGGCGGATTACAAACAGGTAGTGTAACCGCTTTGGCGGCCCTCGGTATAGCTATAATTTACAGAACATCTCGCACAACAAACTTTGCACAAGGCACCATTGGTATGTTTAACGCCTTTATTGCCACATTTGGGTTAATACATATGAACATGACCCCCTGGATGGCAGCTATATTTGGTATGCTCGCAAGTTTTTTAACCGGTGTAGCGGTAGACCTGTTAATAATACGCCAAGCAAAAAAAAGCTCCCCAATCGCAAAACAAATTATTACATTCGGTATTATTATGATATTTTTAGGAGCTGCCCCGATGTTGTTTGGCGTTGTACCCCTTAGTTTTCCCAGTTTTTTGCCTACGGGTCACGCAAGTATTATGGGAGCCGCAATATCTCACAATGCCCTACTTAACATTTTTATTGGTGTTGTTGCAGCTGGTTTGTTATTTTTGTTTTTGCAATACACAAGATGGGGATTGGCAGTACGTGTTACCGCATCCAATGAAACAACGGCAAAACTCATGGGTGTGCCTACATCTCATGTTACTATGGGAGCTTGGGCTGTAGCAGCCGCTCTTGGAACACTGTCTGCACTTATGCTTGCCCCTGCCATTAGCGTAAATGTCAGCATGATGGATACTGTGCAGATAAATGCTCTTATTGCGGGAGTGATTGGCGGTTTTCAAACATTTTATGGCCCCGTACTCGCCGCTTACATAATAGGGGTTTCTCGCAATTTGCTCTTGTTTTATGTTTCTTCCACATGGGGAGAACCTTTGTTGTTTATGTTCATTTTGTTGTTCATAGTACTGCGTCCCAATGGGCTTATCGGCAAAAAAATAGTGAAGAAGGTATAACATGCAAAATATTTTGAAACACAACTACACAAAATACATAGTTTTCGGCATAATAATATCACTAATGCCAACCCTTGCAGGAATAGGTCTAATACGCAGTGCAAGCGTTATAGTTCTTGGAGCCGTTATTTTTTACGGTGTTGTGGCAATTGGTCTTAACATCTTGCTTGGGTTTTCCGGTCTTATATCCCTTGGCACTGCCGGTTTTATGGGACTCGGTGCATATATGTCTGCTTATCTAACGGAAATCCTCGGGCTTCCCTTTTTGCTATCCTTGGCTATATCTGTTGTAGTGCCTGTTATTATTGGGAGTTTGGTTGGTCTTGTTTCGCTTAGAGTTTCGGGAATGTATTTGGCTATTGCGACCTTGGCTGTTTCAGAGGTTTTTCGCCTAATGTTTTCGGAATTCACAGATATAACGGGGGGATTCTCCGGTATGCGAGCCAGTTTCCCATCCTTTTTCGGCATAAGTCTAAGCAGAGATACTACATTTATCTTTCTTGTTGTTATACTTGTACTGCTAATGATACTGACAGATAATTTTGTGAATTCATCTGTGGGGCGGGCTCTTTTGACTATGCGTGTTAGCGAAACCGCTGCTTCTGCTATGGGTATAAATTTGCTAAAATATAAACTTATGGCTTTTGCTTTAGCAACTGCATATGCGGCAATTGGTGGTGTTATGTACGTGCATTTTATACAGTTTTCTTTCCCAACGGTGTGGACTGTAATGCTTTCGTTGCAAATACTTGCGGCGGTTGTTATTGGCGGGATCAAAACTATCTTTGGGCCTATTATTGGTGCTTTTGTGGTGTTTGGTGTGCCGGAGCTTTTTTTGAACCGTCTGCCTATTATTGGTGATATACCCGGGCTTGCTTTTATGTTTACCGGTGTGCTGATTATTGTAGTAATTTTGTTTTACCCAAATGGGCTTATTTACCTCGGTCACGATATAAAAAGATTGTGGCTAAAAAACCGAAAAAGCCAAAAAGGGGGTGAAACAGCTTGACAATACTAAAAGTCGAAAATTTGTCTATTGCTTTTGGCGGGCTAAAAGCTGTAGATGATCTTAGCTTTTCTGTTAACCAAGATGAGATATACGGTCTTATTGGCCCAAATGGGGCTGGCAAAACCACGGTTTTTAACTGCATAACCCAATTTTATAAACCAAACCAAGGCAAAATTTTGTTTAACGATACTGATCTTGTGCTAAAAGCCACTCATAACATTATTAAGTTGGGGTTGGTACGAACATTTCAAAATGTAGAGCTGACACGAGATCTTACCCTGTTGGAAAACTTGTTGGTGGGGGCACACATTTCATACAAATACGGTTTGTTTGCAAATTCTTTTAAATTACCAAAGGCGAAAAAAGAAGAAAAGGAGATAGCGGCAAGGGGAGAGGGCATACTGGATTTTTTGGGCTTACTAGACAAAAAAAACGAGCTAACGGGAGGCCAACCTTACGGTATTCTAAAAAAAGTGGAGCTGGGGCGTACACTGATGAGTAACCCCAAAATGATAATTTTGGATGAACCGGCAGCCGGGTTAAACGATACAGAAACAATAGAACTTGCGACGCTGATAAGGAGTATACGAACCCAATACAATTGCAGTATATTGTTGGTTGAACACGACATGCGTTTGGTTATGGATGTTTGTGACAGAATATGTGCTATATCTTTTGGCAAAAAACTGGCAGAAGGCACACCAAAGGAAATACAGCAAAGCACGGCAGTGCAAGAGGCGTATTTGGGCATAAGCGACGACACGGAGGTGGATTAGAATTATGTTAGAACTAAAAGACCTACATGTATCTTATGGTAGCATAAAGGCTCTGCGTGGCATAAATATTTCTGTTGGAAAAGGTAAGATAGTGGCATTGCTTGGGGCAAATGGCGCAGGCAAAACTACTACACTAAAATCTGTTTCCGGTCTTGTTCCTGTAGAAAGTGGCAGCATACACTTTTTGGACAAAAATATTACAAAACTGCCCACAGAAAAAATAACGGCTCAAGGCATAGTCCAATCGCCGGAGGGACGGCAAGTTTTTACCGATATTGCTGTAGAGGAAAACCTCAAGATAGGTGCTTTTACCGTAAAAAAAAGAAAAGAGATAATCGATAACTTTGCGAGAGTGTACCGCTATTTCCCTATATTGCACGAAAGAAAAAAGCAAATAGCAGGAACCCTAAGCGGCGGCGAACAGCAAATGTTGGCTATTGGCAGGGCACTTATGGCAAGCCCCAAACTGTTGTTATTGGATGAACCGTCCCTTGGGCTTGCACCGCTTATTGTAAAAGCTATATTTGAAATTATAAAGGAAATAAATGAGGAAGGCACTACGGTGTTGCTTATTGAGCAAAATGCCTTGGCTACGCTAAAAATCGCTCACTATGCCTATGTGTTGGAAGTGGGAGCGTTGGCGATGGAAGGTAAGGCAAGTGAACTAATAAACAACAAAAAATTAAAAGAAGCCTATTTGGGTGGCTAGTAGATAAGGAGGATATTTATGTACAAGGCAATCAAGACGTTTTTTAGCAAAAAGGTAGTTGGTGCTGTTGTTTTGGCTACAGTGTTTTTGACCGCTTGTGCCGGAGCGGACGAGTTTGCTGTGCAGGGAGTTACAGACACAACGGTGAGGGTAGGCAACAGTGTTGCTGTTAGCGGACCACTTGCCCCTGTTGGTGTTCCTTTCCAAGCCGGTATGAATGCATACTTTTTAATGGTAAACGAAGGCGGTGGCATTAACGGTCGCACAATAGAATACATTCACCAAGACGATGGTTTTGACCCTGTTAATGCAATAGCTATTTTGGAAGGGTTAATAAACGACGACCAAGTTTTTGCGATAGTTGGACACTTTGGAACGCCGGTTATTGGTGCAACACTACCAATGATAATAGATGCGGGTATACCGGCGGTGTATTTTGCCGCAGGCACCGGGGTTGTTTACATGGAGCAAGCACTACCCGGGCAAGGCGACAATATATTCCCTGTGCAGCCCGTTTTCCCTATGGAAGGTCGAATAATGGCGGCTTGGGCAAGTGGTGTATTTAACGCAAACCGCCTGGGAGTTATTTTCACTAACGACGATGCCGGTATAGACCTTATTGGCGGTATAGAGCAAGAAGCAGCAGTTATTGGCGGTATGGAGATAATATCTGCACAAGTGGCTCCGGGTAGCGAAGATGTTAGCGCTGCTGTTACCACGGTGCTTGCGGGGGATGTTGATATGGTCGTTATAGCGAGCATACAAGGCACTTTTCCGCAAATAGCCAGAGAGTTGGCTAACCAAGGTAGCACTGTACCTGCTTTAACATCGTACGTAAATGTAGATGGAACAATGGTAGATCTTGTTGCGGCAGATATAGGCGGCCAATACCAACTGTTTGGAACAGCTTGGGTAGATTTAGATGTGCCTGAAATACTGGATTACCAGTACTGGGTTGCTCGGGTATCTAGCGAAGACTTTTCTGCAAATGCGTTTGCCATAACCGGTTGGATAGCGGCACACTTCTTTGTGGAAGGGTTACGCAGGGTAGGAACAGACGACCTAAACTGGGAAAGCTATATAGTAGCAATGGAAAGTGCGCCTATCCGTAATCCATTTGGCGGTTACATAGACTTTTCCAATGGTCAGCGTGTAGGCACGCAAGAAATGTCGCTTGCCCTAATGGATGGTACTGCCTCCGGCGGTTGGGTACCGTATATCGGTATAATGACTATGCAGGAGATATTAAATTAACAAAATTGAAGGAGAAAACAATATTATGAAAATAAAAAGCTACGCAAAAAAAATTTTAGCACTTATGGTGGCATTCACTTTCGTTGCACAAGGTAGTATAACCGCCTTTGCGCAGGAAGAGGGTGAATCGGTGGCGGGGCAATGGACACCTAGCCTGATACCGGAAGACGGCCCGAGGGATGCCCTTGAGCAAAGCATGTATTTTTTGGTAAACACACTGGAAGCCAGATTGTGGGGAACAGCTAATGAATATGCCGCCGCCCGCTTTATTGAACAAGAGTTTTTATCTATGGGGATAACAAACGTTTTGTTTTATGAGGCTGATCGGTATGCTTTGGGCGCGGGGTTGCCGCATGTGGGACGGTTGCATTTTGGTGAAGATTTGCCGGACGTTTTTGGTGTGCCTATCGCTCATCAAAATGAGCAGTTGTGGGCTAACCCGCTCACCCTACCTATCGTTGATCTAGGCACTTACCCCAACCTTGCTATACCGGAGGGGTCCGGCGGCAATTTTATTGCGGCTGTTAGAATCCCCATGGATGAACCGGACAGCAATGCTCACGCCAATGAGCTGGCTTTTTACATGACAGAGTTGGAAGCCGCTCTTAATGACTTAGAAAACATAAACAACATAGTGATAGCAGGGGCATTAATCGCTGCGGTAGGTACAGACAACGTTAACTCTCTAACTATCGGTATGAACAGTCAAAACCACGGCATGGCAGCCCCAAGGCTAGCTAACACCTTCGGTATTGCACGTCCCATAATTGGACTTAGCCTGCATTTTTTAGAAATCACTCTTGAGCGGGCATCGTATTTTCAGTATATGGAACGTTTTCAGCGACTAACAGACCGTACCGTTTTGGCTACATTACCGGCTAGTACAGACACGCCCGATGCAATAATAATTTTCACGTCACATTTTGACAGCGTAATAGGTTCACCGGGGGCAACAGACAATGCATCCGGTGCAAGTGCATTGATGGAAATTGCCAGGCGACTGGTAAACGAGGACAGGGGCAATATAGAGTTCCGCTTTGGTGCATTGGGTGCTCACGAGGGCGGCGGCACATTTGTTAGTGTAGAAAACGGAGAGCCTGTTACAAGCCCGCAAGGTGCCGCAGGCAGAAGCGGTACCAATTGGATAATAGACAATTTAACCCCAGAACAGCACGCAATTGCACTTAACATAAATATGGACATAATATCTTCGGTTGGGCCTAGCTTAAATGACCCGAATGTACCGATAGATGCGGTTTCTATGGATATATTTACACCGGGCAGTATGGGCAACGACGACATATTGCAGTTTAATTTGCCGGCATATTTAGTGGTTGGCGGCGCTGTTGATGTATGGACACCGGGCGACCATGGTATATACAACGTAAGAATATTTGACTTTGGCGGCTCCGATCACACCACTTTCACAGACAGGGGGATAGATGCCGCAAGTTTAATAATGGTAGACGATGCAGACAACGATCTTGAAATAGCTTACCACAACTCCCGCGATAACTTGGTAGAAAATTATTGCTACTACCGTTTGCTTTTAAGCACCAATCTTGCCCACAACGCCGCTGTAAGAGCAATTGAACAGCAGCTAACAAAACGTGTTCAGTTTAATTTGGGGTCCGCAGGTGGCCGCCTATTACACCTGGCAAATGCAGAGCAAATATTTACAACATTTGAAGCAATAGAAGGCGTTGTAGAAGTTAACGGAGAGGAAACCATTTTTAGACTAGACAGAGATAACACAACTTTAAACACAAGACTTGCAATTAACCCGCAAACATTGGTGTTTAGGGATATAGTTGCAATAGGCACAGGCACAGCCGACAACAGAAACCAGGACAGAAATGAATTGCTAAGCCGATTCACCTCATCTATGCTAGTAGAAATAGTAGAGTAAATTAGCGAAAAACAAAAAACCGAAAAAAAAATCAAAAAAAGTTGACATATTAAACATCATGTGGTACAATTATGAGGAACAGGCGGCAAACTGCTTTTTAGTTGTTCTTACCATATAAAAAAGTATTTTGTGCAGCCGGGCCTTTTTTGGCAACAGACGTTCGTGAGAGCGAGCCTACTGTGGGACATTCCCGCAGTAGGCTCGCTCTTTTTTTGGCTATATACTGTGGGCGGGAATGGCAAGTGTATTTCTTGTCCTTCCCTGATATATAAGATCCATACAAATTATAAGTTATAAGGAGGTTTTACAAATGAGAAAATTTTTTGAAACATTAAGAACAAACCACGAGCTATCATTGGCACTGCTTTGCGGAGTGTTTATGTTTTTTGCTTGGTTGGTAGAGCTAGCGGGGTATCATAATGTCAGTATCGGTTTGTATGTATTGGCATATTTGTCCGGTGGTTTTTTTAAAGCAAGGGAGGGCTTTGCAGATGCAATAGAAAACAAGGATCTAAATGTGGATATTTTAATGATGCTTGCAGCAATCGGTGCCGCCGTTATAGGCTACTGGGGAGAGGGAGCGATGCTTATTTTCATATTCTCTTTGAGCGGGGCTATGGAAACATACACTTTTAACAAATCCCACAAGGAAATATCTGCCCTTATGGATTTGCAACCGGAAACAGCCCTGCGTTTAGCGGATGGAAAGGAGGAAATAGTCGCCGTTGCTGATTTGTCCATAAACGACATTATTTTAGTAAAGCCCGGGGAGCGCATACCTGCCGATGGGGAGGTAACGCTCGGGCAAACCAATGTGGACGAGTCTGTAATGACTGGCGAGTCTATCCCAAACGAAAAAGCTATTGGCGACGAGGTTTTTGCATCAACAGTAAACTTGCGAGGCTCTATACAAATCAAAATCACTAAACCTAGCGACCAAACGTTGTTTCAGCGTATTATACGTTTAGTGCAAAATGCTCAAAGCGAAAAATCCCCATCCCAGCTTTTTATAGAAAAGTTTGAGGGACCCTATGCAAAAGTTGTTATTCTAACCTCTATTGGGGTAATGGTTGTTGGTTACTTTGGGATTGGTTGGGAGCTTTCTACCGCTGTGTTTAGAGGGTTGGTAATGCTTGTTGTTGCATCTCCCTGTGCATTGGTGGCATCTGTTACCCCTGCCACCTTGTCAGCTATTTCTAATGGAGCCAGAAACGGTATGTTATTTAAAGGTGGTGTGCAGCTAGAACGATTAGCTACTCTAAAAAGCATTGCATTTGACAAAACAGGAACTTTAACAAAAGGCAAACCCCAGGTTACAGACATATATACAAGGGAAGGTGTAACAAAAGAGGAGTTTTTGAAAATAACCGCATCTATAGAAAGCCATTCAACACACCCTCTAGCAGACGCTATAATTAATCATAGCAAAAACGCCTTTGGTATAAATGTAACCCCTCCCTCTTCTATAGAAAATGTTGTAGGGTTTGGGGTGAAGGGTAGCTTTAACAACAAAGTGTACAAAATCGGAAAAGAAGAGTTTGTTGGAGAAGCGGCATTAGGCTTTTGCGGCAATATAGCCGGCAAATTGCAAGAGGAAGGAAAGACCATTGTATACACAAGCGACGACGAGGGTATCGTAGGCTTGATTGCTCTAAAAGACACAATACGCCCGGAGGCTCTAAAAGCCATAACAAGCCTGCGGGCTATGGGCATAGAATCTGTTATGATAACAGGCGATAACGAAAAAACCGCAAAAAGTATCTCTGCGGAAAGTGGTTTGGCAAATTATTACGCATCCTGCTTGCCTGAACAAAAAGTAGATGTGGTAAAAGACCTAAAACAAAAATATCTCACAGTCGCGATGGTAGGCGACGGGATAAACGACGCACCAGCCCTTGCAACAGCAGATATAGGCATAGCAATGGGAGAAGGCACCGATGTTGCGTTGGAAACAGCCGACGTGGTGCTTATGAAAAACAATCTGGAATCACTATCAAAAGCTGTAGATCTTTCCAAAAGGTTAAAACGCATTACCAGACAAAACATTGTTTTTGCTATATCTATTATTGTTGCGTTTAGTGTGGCAAACTTTGTAACGATTGTGCCAATACCCCTGGCGGTAGTTGCTCATGAAGGTAGCACAATACTCGTTATACTAAATGGGTTGAGGTTGCTAAAATGAGCAAAAAAGACATTATGCTACATAAACTTGAAGAAAGGCTCATTTTTAATAAGGTTTTGGATCAGATCTTTCTTTGCGAAAAAGATTTTAAGCCGAAATTTACAGATTTTATCCCACTGCCAAAAGCGGAGGGCATAATAAATATTTTACAAAAAAAATATTCCTTAGCCTTTTCTACTTTTGGTGGTATAGAAGGAGTACAGAGGGTGCAGATCGGCATTTGCCATGCTAAGACAGAAATAACAGAAAAGGATTATCCAATACAGCCAATAGAAATTATTTTCGGAAAGTTTAAAAAGGAGATAAGCCACCGCAGTGTTTTGGGCTCTATTTTGGGGCTGGGTATTGAGCGTGGCAAAGTTGGAGATATTTTAGTTTTTGAAGATAGGTGTGTGGTTTTTTTGGACAGCCAAATAGCCGCAAATTTTGCCTTAAACAACCTTACACACATTGGCAACAGCAAAATACGAACGGCAAAGGTAGACATGAGTACGGTTTTTGTTCCGCTGGAAAACTACAAAAAAGTCACAATAAAGCTAGAAAACATGCGTCTTAGCTCTTTAGTGGCAAAAGGGTTTAATGTGAGCCGCGATGTGGGAACGAAGCTAATAAAAGCAAAAAAAGTTACAGTAAACTGGTCATCTCAAACAAAAGATAGTGCAAAGATAGAGGAAGGGGACACGGTTAGTGTGCGAGGTTATGGAAAGATTGTGGTAAAGGAAGTTGAGAACAATAGTGTAAGTTTGCACATATATAAATAAAGGTATGATAATAGGATGAACAAGCAACCCGGAGAGTGATCCTCCCGGGTTGCTCGTTTACTTATATTGCTCTCTGTACAACTCTAGGGCTCTTTTGTTTTTCACAAACATTTTGCCAATATTGTCGTTATTTATTTCTATTTTATAAAGTACCGTGCCATGGTCAGTTACAGTATATTTTTTCATGCCTAAACTCCTGCACAAAAACGCTCCTTTTTTTGTTGCGGTGTCTGCCAAAATTTCTGATATAAAAATATTCCGGTCTGCAAGATCTTCTACTATTTGCAAAAATGATGTATAAACCACGCTAAACGCCTTTGTGCGAGTGTATTTTGGATGTACGCAAAAAGAGCTGATATAGAGTTTATAGTAACCGGGTTCCTTGTAGCTTGCAACATCTTCGTCTGTTATGTTTGTGTCGTTAAACTTGCCCGTTACAATTTCATCATAAAATTTTTGGGTTATAGGATAAGCACAAACAAATGCAACAATTTGCCCCGTGTCTGCATCTCTTGCAGCGGCAATGGAATGAGCATTACTTTCTAAAACTATAGACGTAGCATCTTCTTTGCCTGCTATTTCTTTAGGGAAAACAAGAGTTTCTATGTTGTAAATCTCAATTAGATCCGCATGGGAAAGCTGGTTTTGGCTAGCAGGTTCTATATTTTTGTAACGAAAAATTGCAGTTTTGAAATAATTGTGTGCATACCAAAAAGCGAGAGTATTTATACCCCTCACAAAATGCACAATATTTATTTGATTATTCTTCTGTATAGCATCATCTTTACCTAAAATCTGTAGTACAGTTAATTCCATATCATCTAAAACACGACTCTTTAATATATTGCCAAGCATATCTTCATTTGTGTATATATTATGTTTTTTGGCTATATCGTGCAAAATTCCTTTTGTAATCGCTTGTATATTCAGTATAATGTCATCACAGTTTTCCAATAAAGACGTATCGTATAGGTTATTCGCCAAATTATCCAATTCTTTTAGGTTGAATTTGTACAAATTTTGTGATAAAAGTGCGAGCTGTTGCCCTGCTTCCGCTGCTTTTGCATAATCTACCGTGTTAGAAATTTGTTTCGCTAAAACACCCGCTTCGTTCTTTATATCATTTGTTGTTAAATAATTATAATCAGCAAGCAGGGGGTACTTTTCGGTTATTTTTTCTTCATTTACGTTATGTAATATGGGCAAAACAGGTTGCGTGTTGCCGGTATTTCTAAAAATATCCAAAAAGCTCTCAATAAACCTCTCTGTTATTAACAAAACCAACACAAAGCATGTTTTTAATTTTGAAAGCAAACCTTCTTGCGTTTTTGTGTTTTCTTCCAAATCAAGCCAAGCCATGTCTGTTTTGATGCTGTGTTCTTGCAGTGTTTGAGCCAACACCATTAATTCATTATTTTCTTCACTATCAAAATTTATGATAAAAACGTCGTTCATCTAATCTCCTTTTCGATACACACTTTTCAACACACAAATAAAATAAGCTAAAGGCGAGCCGCCTAATCAACGATTCAAAAAACCGACCAAAAAACCGATCAGCTCGGTCTCTAAGCTGTTCCAAGCCGGGTCGCCCCTTTTTTGCTTATTGCTCATTTTCTATAGCAACAACTAAACTTTTGTACCATCTCATTGTGTCGATATAAGCTGTGTAAATTTGCTCTGCATCTATCTCGTATAAAATTAGGAAACGAGATACACTGGCCCAGTCCGCTGCCTCATAAAACTGTATAAATTCATACACAGGATAAAATGGGCCGGCATTTTTCACGAGTGCTTCTCTTATGTTGTCTGCAACAGCAACCATAGATAGAGCCTCATCTATGCTAAGATCCAACATTGCGTCTATTACAGAAAATAATCCCATCAAGAAAAGACTGTCCGCATGTACTGCAAGCTCAAACATTGGTGCCAAGTTTTCTGCAAACTTAGCTCTAATAAGGGAAACTTTGTTGATTTCTGATGGTTTGTCGGCACCGAGTTGCACGGAGGCTGTTGTAGAAACCCACTTGCGAATTTCTTTTTGGCCTATCATTGCGGCGGCGTGCTGTATGTTGTTTATCTTATTTGCAAAACGCTGAGAGTTTATGTGTCGTAACAAAGACACGGATAGCACTATATCTTTTTCTACTATGCGAGCCACTTCGTCTAGCTCAAAATTGTCTTCTCTAACGGCGTTAAGTAGCTGTATAGCGAATATTTTTAATGGGCTGACATCTTGGGATCTACCAACAGTAAGAGGTATGCGGTAAAATCTGCCTTCAAAAAGTTTGTAACCTGTTGCTTTTGCCAATTCAAAAACATTGTAGCTATTTACATTACAAGCCACAGAGATAGCGTTGGGGTATTCTTCCAAAAGAGCCATTGCCTCTTTTTTGTTTGTTGTTGTTTGATCCACCAAAATATAGTCCATAAGCTGAAATATTGGATCGTAGTTTTTGAAATTTTGCGGCAAATTAAAGGCAAATTTGAAGCCAAGGTCTTTTATTAGGTTTATCCTATCAATATAAATCGGATCGGGTGTTACAAATTGGTCTAATGTGATTACCAGATGTTCGCGTAAATTTTCGAAGCGCTGATAAAAATCCCCTAAAAGGGCAACGTTTGAAATAGACAAAAAACCGGGTTCTCCCAAGGTAAATGTATCAATTCCAATCTCATCTAAAATCTCCAGCAGTTTTGGGTTTACTGCACCGTCTAACACTCCGGAACCCTGATCTCCTATTATAAGGTTGTCGCTACTCTTGAACATAAAGCAATAAGAATCAACAGCCATTGTTTTATCAAAGACAGGTACCGGTACAAGAAATACTTTCATTGTTAAATCGCCTCCTAATTTCTTCTCTATAAAAGCAACTGTAGCTATTACGCTCAATGTGCGGCTCTTTTAATCTTTTAAATAGAATTAAGCACAATAGCTCTTGTGGGTACATAAACATACGCTCATTTGCGGGGTTAACAAAAACCAACACAGGATAAAAAATTTACTACCCTTTCCAAACACAATATTGGAGTTTGACCAACGCATATTACGATACAATAATTGTAGCATTAGTATAGAAAAAAAGCAAGCAAAAATATTGAAGAGAGAAATTAGCTTAATCAACTACAGCAGTTCCGTATTTCATTGCCATATAGTATGTTGTTAAGGCAACTCTAAAGTTATTCTACCTATTTTATTGTTGCGAAACTCCTCTAATATTATGTTGGAGCAACGGTTTACATCTGCTTGGCCACCCCTCAAAACAAAACCTCGGCTTTTTGCTATGTCTGTTATTAGCTTTTGGCTGTCTTTATCAATGCTTTCCAGTTTGTAGCGCTGTATTAGCAAGTTTGGATAATTTTGCATTAACGTTTCCAACAGTTTTACAGCCAATGCGTTGTTGTCCATGTTGTAACCGATTGCACCCGTTAAAGCTAGATTAACCCCAACTTGCGGATTTTCTATTTTTGGTGGCAGCATGCCCGGTGTGTCTAGCAGTTCAAAATTTTTGTTGATTCTTATCCATTGGTTGCTGCGAGTCACGCCCGGTCTGTTTTCTGCCTTTGCAATAGTTTTTTTTACATATGAGTTTATAAATGTAGATTTTCCCACATTTGGTATACCCACTATCACTGCCCTTATGGGTTTAAAAATGCGTCCCCGTTCGCGTAGGCGAGCCATTTTTTCTGACATTATTTTTGTGGCTACGTCCGTTATTTCTTTGAAACCTGTGCCACCCTTTGCATTTAGCAAAATAACGGGATGCTTTTGCTCCGCAAAAACCCGCCAAGATGTTGTTGCGATTGGATCAGCCATATCTATTTTGTTAAATACAACTATTTTGGGTTTGGTGGTCCAGTGGTCTATATCGCTGTTTTTGCTGGAGTAGGGTATCCGTGCATCCAACAGTTCTATTACAATATCTACAAGTTTGAGATCACGTAATATAGCTTTTTTAGCTTTAGCCATATGCCCGGGATACCAATGAATTTGTTGATCCATTTTTCTCCTCAAAAAGAATTAGAAAAGGGGGCTATAGTATAGCCCCTCCTTTATTATTGCATCTTCCTTTTGAATTGACCCCCTGATTCATGTCGGAACCGCTGAGTTTAGGAAGCTGTTGCAATCAATTCTATTTAGAAATTAAAAACCTAAGATTTAAAAACCAATTTATTGGCTTTTTTTGTTCTTTTTGTTCATAATGATTTCTTTAACTTTTGCGGCTTTTCCTACTCTGTCGCGGAGGTAGTATAGTTTGGCACGGCGTACGATACCGCGACGCACAACCTCTATGCGGTCTACCCTTGGAGAATGTAGCGGCCATGTACGCTCCACTCCAATGCCGGATGCTATACGGCGCACGGTAAATGTTTCTCTTATACCGCCATTTTGCCTTTTTATCACAGTGCCTTCAAACATCTGCAATCTTTCTCTTGCACCTTCCACAACTTTGGCGTATACCCGCACGGTATCACCTACATTAAAGGGGGTTATATCTTGCTTCAATTGTGTTTGCTCAATTTCTTTTATAATATCGTTCAATTTGAGTTCCTTTCTTTCCGAAACATACGCTCACAGCACTATTTTTAAACTATGCTCCCACTAAGTGCGGGCTTTTACGAGCGGAGCCATTGGTTTCTCTTGCACACAAAAACTATTTTAATGTTTGGCCTAGCATCCATAGGTGCTTTTCTAATTGCCCTATCGTAACGGTAAACAGGTCGGCTGTAGCCATGTCTCTGTTTTCTTCTGCCACATCTATACCGGCTTTTAGACGTTCCACAACGTGGCTAAAGTCTTTTATTAAGGTTTTGCCGATTTCTTCCGGTGTTACTTCATCTCCTTCTTCGGAAATACTGGAAAGAGCTAGATAGCTTTTCATTGTGGCTGCGGGTGTGCCTTTTATTGTCAGTAATCTTTCAGCGAACTGGTCTATCAATTCGGTTGTTTCGTCGTACAGCTCTTCGTAAAGTTTGTGGGAATTGTAAAATGCCGGGCCTTGCACAAACCAATGAAAGCGGTGCAATTTAAAATAAAGCACAGCAAAATCGGCAATGCGTTCGTTAAGTATTTTTTCTAAATTCATTATTTCGTTCCTCCTATTTGTTTGCAGTTATTTGCAAGTATATGATTGTTGTATACAGCTTTACGCCTTAACTATCACATTATACTTTATATCTTAGAAAAAATCAACCCTATAGCAACGTATTAACTTTTTTTAAAACATTTCCGATATAGACGTTGTACGAGGTATACATGAGTTACAATTATTTACAAATTTACAAATGTAACTTTAAAATAAGGAGGAACACAACATGAAAACATTTGCCGTTACATTATGCACGCTGGTGCTAGTTTTTTCCGTGGCTTGCGGCACACCGGGCGTATCACCTACTGTGGATTTGCCGGATCCACCGCAAACACAGCCTGCTCCAATTGCAGAACTGCCGGAACAGGAATATGAAGTGCAGGAAACGATAGACATTAACATTGGTGTGTTGATGGGACCCACCGGGCTTGGAGCGTTGTTGCTTATGGAACAGGGTTATTACAACTTTGAGATATTTGGCTCACCGGACGAGATAGTGCCGCAGCTAATCCAGGGCAATATTGACTTGGCTGCCGTGCCAGCTAATCTGGCATCTGTTCTGTACAATAATACCGACGGTGCTGTGCAGGTGCTTGCAATCAACACGCTTGGGGTACTGCATATAGTGGACGCGACCGGAGAGATAGAGACAATACAAGATTTGGAAAACCGCACTATATTCCTTAGCGGGCTTGGAGGTGTACCCCAGTTTGCTCTAAACTATGTGCTTGAAATGAACGGCCTAACCCCCGGGGAAAACGTTACCCTGGAGTTTAGGAGCGAACATACAGAAATAGCCGCCTTGTTGGAGAGCGGTGAAGCAGAGATTGCTCTATTGCCCCAACCATTTGTTACAGTCGTTTCGTTAAACAACGAAAACTTAAACATTGTTTTGGACTTAACGGAAGAATGGAACAGAGTGCAACCTAACTATGCCCTTGTTATGGGTGTTATGGTTGGTCGCAGAGAGTTTATAGACGAAAACGAAGAGGGGTTGCGTCTGTTTTTAGAACAGTACCAAGAGTCCACAGACTTTGTTAACGCAAATGTGGCTGAAGCGGCACAGTTGGCAGTAGATTTTGGGATTTTGCCTTCCGTTGGAGTGGCGACTCATGCCATACCTGGCTCTAATATTGTGTTTATATCCGGAGAGCAAATGCAACAATATCTGCAAGGCTTTTTGGGTGTGCTTTATGGTGAAAACCCCGTTTCTGTAGGAGGATCATTACCCGGTGAAGATTTCTACTTCGATTAGAAATATAATTAGAAGTGCAAGCAAAAACTTGATTAAAAAAATCAAAACAAAACTTAAAATACTCCTATTTTGGTTAGCCATATGGGAGATTGCAAATCGTATTGTGGCCAACCGTGTTCTCATGGTTGGCCCTTTTGCTACTGTGGAGAGACTCTTTCAGTTGGCATCGGAAGCCGCATTTTGGCAGGCTATCACCTTTTCTTTAGGGCGTATTTTGTTTGGTTTTACATTAGCTTTTGTTGTTGGTATTGTTATGGCTGCTTTTGCTAGTATTTATCCTGCCTTCAAACTCCTGATGCTTCCGGCTTTAAATGTGCTCAAGTCTATACCTGTAGCGTCTTTTGTTGTGCTTGCCATATTGTGGGTTGGTGGCAGTAATTTGGCTGTTTTCATTTCTTTTGTTACGGTGTTGCCCATTGTTTATTTTAATGCTTATAGTGGAATACAAAACACAGATCCTCAACTTTTGGAGATGGCTGCACTGTTCAAAGTCAGCACATACAAAAAAATAAGGCATATTTATTTTTACTGTGTTGCGCCATATGTTATGTCTGCTGCAAGCACAGGGTTTGGTTTTGCCTGGAAAAGCGGTATAGCGGCGGAGCTTATAGGTGTTGCTCAACACACAATAGGATTTAACTTGCACATGGCGAGGATATTTTTGCAGACCGCAGATTTGTTTGCTTGGACATTAACAATCGTTCTTCTTAGTTTTTGCATAGAGAAAATATTTTTGTATTTCTTTGAAAGGTTTAGTCATGATAATAGTTAATAATATTAGTAAGGCATATGGAGAGAAAAAAGTTTTGCAAGGTTTTAGCTACAAGTTTGAGACCGGCATTACTTGCGTTGCGGGGCCCAGCGGTTGCGGAAAAACAACATTGGCAAACATTATAGCGGAGCTTGTTATACCGGACACAGGTAATGTGATGGATGCAGGTGTTGTTTCTTACGTTTTTCAAGAGGACAGGCTCTTGAAGTGGGAATCTTCCATAACCAATTTGATGTTGGTAACAAAAGACAGACAAAGAGCACAAGCACTGCTAACCCAAGCAAAGCTGGGAGATGTGATGCAAAAAAAAATAAAAAAACTGAGCGGTGGTATGCAAAGACGAGTGGCTATATGCCGCGGGTTAGTGGCAAATTACCAAACTCTGATATTGGATGAGCCTTTTAAGGGATTGGACAAAGACACAAAAGAAACGATAATGGATATGGTGAAAAAAGAAAGCGAAAACAAAGTTGTTATACTAATAACCCACGATGAAAAAGAAATAAATCATATGAGTGACAATGTGCTGTATCTGCAAAATTAGGATACAGCTTTTTTGTCGTCAACTTTACAACTCAACTAATAGTTTATTGAAAAACAAACCCTCTTGTAATATAATGAGTTCATAGATACCTTAGAAATTGGGTTGCGTCATAAAACCGTGGACTCTGCCCGCAAGGAGCCTAGCCCCTTGACACACCAAAAATTAACCCAATTACACAAACAACCGAAAGGAGGTGGATTAAAAAGACGTTTGTTATATAAATCAAGAAATTTGCAAAAAAACTTATAACGTGATACACTATAATAAGAATAACAAAAAAGGGGGGTGGTAAAATTGTCTTTAATACACAATACAAAAGAAAAGTTGCCGCCGCACAACTCTCCGGTGGAAATGTTGCTTAGGGTCGCAAAAGATTTAAAGACCCCGGAGTACGTAATTTCTTGGCGAGATACAGTTAATTATTGGTTGTCCGGTTTGGAAGGTACAGTAATACAATATTGCAGGCCTGCCGGCAGTGCAGAGTTTGATTGTTTGCCCGGGGTGCATATAGATGTTACCGCCTTTAATTCTTTGATTTCTGTCGGCGAGAGAGTAAAAATACTAAAAATACAAAGCAACGTGATTTACGTTGAGAAAGGAAGTGGATGATGGATATAGCATTAATTATTTTAGGGGTTTTGGTGTTTGCTGTTGTTGGAACCATTGGTTTTTTTGTACCAATTGGGCTTTGGATAAGTGCAATATCGGCAGGCACCAGTGTTAGTATACTATCTTTGATTGGTATGCGTCTTAGACGTGTTAACCCATACAAAATAGTACCGGAGCTTATAAGATCAACAAAAGCAAATCTAAAAGTTAAGTCTAATGAACTGGAAAGCCACCATTTGTCCGGCGGTAACATTTCTAATGTTATAAATGCACTAATCGCAGCGGAGCGTGCAAATATCGAACTTGACTTTACATTGGCGTGTGCCATTGACCTTGCGGGGCGTGACGTTTTTGAAGCTGTTAATATGAGCGTTAACCCTATCGTTATCAAAACTCCGCCCATTTCTGCTGTTGCTCTGGACGGTATTGAGCTAAAAGTAACTGCCAAAATAACTGTTAAAGCAGATATTTCCAAACTTGTGGGTGGTGCAGGAGAAGACACTGTGCTGGCGCGTGTTGGTGAAGGTATTGTTTCTTCTATTGGTTCCGCACAGTCATACAAAGAAATACTCGAAAATCCGGATAAAATATCCAGCATAGTTTTAAAGAAAGGGTTGGATCAGGGTACTGCTTTTAACATTATTTCTATTGATATTGCAGATATAGATATGGGCAGAAACATTGGTGCAGAGCTACAAATAGAGCAAGCCGAAGCCGACAAGAGGATAGCCCAAGCTAAAGCAGAAGAACGCCGTGCATTGGCTGTAGCTAGAGAACAAGAAATGAAAGCCTATGTAGAAGAAATGCGGGCAAAAGTTGTTGAAGAAGAAGCAAAAGTGCCTGCTGCCCTTGCTATTGCTCTGCAAAATTCCCGTTTAAACGCAAAAGAACATTATGAACTGCTAAATGTTCAAGCAGACACGGCAATGCGTAAAAACCTGGGTGCAAACCCAACCGAAGAAGTGGTAGATGCCGTTAAAGCCGCCGTAGTTGTAGAGAAAAAACAAAAATAAGAGGCACAAAGGAGATAGCTATGCAATATAGAGCGTTTGGCAACACAGGTTTTGAAGTATCTTTATTGGGGATGGGGTGTATGCGTCTCCCGTTTTTGGATGAACACGACAAATTTAAAGGGGTTGACAGAGAAAAAGCCTATGAACTTATACGTTATGCTGTAGACAACGGAATAAACTATTTTGACACGGCATATGGTTACCATGGCACAGACAGCGAGGCTGTTTTAGGTGAAGCACTAGAGGAAAATGGCAGAAGGCAAAAAGTTAAAATAGTTACCAAACAGCCTTTTGGCGTAATGACTACACAAGCAGATATACGCCGCAACCTTGAGCATACGCTAAAAAAGCTGCGTACAGACTATGTTGATGTTTATTTGGTACATTGTATTGTGGAGGCTACCTGGGGCGACATACAAAAAAGGGAAATATTTGCCGAATTTGAAAAATTCAAATCAGAAGGGCTTATTAAGCATATAGGTTTTTCATATCATGGGCTTTACCCTACATTTGAAGATGTGGTGAAACGTTACCCATGGGAAATGTGTTTGATACAGCAAAATTTGATAGATGTTGACAAAATCGTAACAGAAAAGGCTATATATTTGTCCCACAAGCATAATCTTGCTATTGCTATTATGGAGCCTTTGCGTGGCGGTGGACTCTGTTATGCACCCAAATCTGTTGCCGAGCTGTACGACAACTTCCCGATAAAACGCAGTCCGACAGAATGGGCTTTCAGACACCTCACCGACTATCCGGAAATAGCTACAATGGTGAGCGGTATGACTACTATGGAACAGCTAAAAGAAAATTTGGCAATTTTTGCACAACCGGATATGAAGCCAAACTGCCTAACACCGGAAGAAAAATCTTTGATTGTGTCTGCCCGAAAGGCCTATGACGCAGTTATATCTATCCCTTGCACAGAGTGCGGGTACTGTATGCCGTGCCCTTTTAATGTAAATATTCCTCAGGCTTTTGCCCTTTACAACGACGGTCACCGTTTTGGGCATTTTGATCAGCCCCGCAGATCGTACATGTTTGTTCGCAGAGGAAAAAAAGGTGCAAACCTATGCACAAGTTGCGATGTTTGCGTACCAAAATGCCCTCAAGAAATTGATATTCCCAAAGAGTTAAAAGTTGCACACGCTGCTTTGGATGGCTGGGACGAATAAAATGCTTTTTTGGGGACTATAGCTATTCCACTTAGTTCTGACCATCACTAAAACAAAATTAAGTGGAATGGCTTCCTACTAATTTAGCAATCTAGCAATTCAGTAATTTTAGTCTACTTTATAAAGGGTTTGTTTAAAATGGAACTGTTGGAGCTGCTGTAACTGCTGTAAAAAGAGAGAAAAAGATAACGTTTAAGTTTAGAGGAAGAAGACAATGTTTAAATTTACTAGTTTAAAGAGCAAACTGATCATACCCTTGGTAAGTTTATTGTTTGTGTTGGTATTGGTAATCGTGGCTGTTGTATCAATAGCTACCGCAAATCTTGTAGACGATTTTTCGGAAGAAAGAATATCGGCAGCTAGAACGTCGGTGGTTGCATATCTTAATGCAATGGAACAGCACACTCTTATGGCTGCGATTGCCATTGGCAGTAGTGGAAACATGATTAACCACCTTAACAGCGGTGATAGAGAAGTAATATTGCAATACTTGATCGGGGAAAAAGCCTTGCTTGGGGTAGATGCAATTACTGTCACCGATTCGCATGGGATTGCTGTTGCACGTTCCAATTTACCTCAAACCTTTGGAGATTATGTTGGCAATGTTTCGTCGGTTGTGGCAGGGCTTGCCGGGGAGCGGATAACCCTGTACACGCCAACAGCCGCAGTGCCGTTGGTAATGGCGGGAACATCTCCTATTATGGATGGGGGTAATATTATCGGCAGTGTTACTGCATTCTTTAACATTGGTGCAAATGAATATTTGGACTACCTTGCTGACACATTCGATGTAGACTTTACTGCTTTTTATGGAGACACATCTGTTTCAACTACTCTTGTTCATCCAGAAACCGGTCAGCGACTTGTAGGTACGCCGGCCGCACCACACATTTCGGAGGCGGTTTTGGGGCGGGGCGAGCATGTTACCTTGCGGTTAGATGTGCTTGGTCTGATACCGTACTATGCCTACTACTTCCCTTTGCACGGTGTGGGCGATGAAATTGTCGGCATGTTCTTTGTGGGGATCGCTTTGGAGTATATCTATGCGGCTAGCGACGCTTTGCAGAACAACATTATTATAATCGGCATTGTTGGTCTTGTGGTTGCTATTGGCATGTCCTTGTTTATAGTTATTAAGTCACTGAAACCCCTTTCCAAACTTTCTGTAGCCGCAAAAGAAGTAACGAGCGGCAACATTCACATAAACATGGACAGAGCCAACCTTCCGAAAGATGAGATAGGTACGGTGATACTGGATGTTTATGAACTTGTGGATATTATTAAGCACCTTATCGACGATCTAAACAAATTATCACATGAATTCACAGAAGTTGGTGATATAGAGTATCGTATAGACACAAGTAAGTACAATAACGCTTTTAAAGAGCTTGTGGAAGGAGCTAACGGTATAATAGACTGTCAGGTTGACGACATTTTGCCTGTTATCGAAGCTGTAAACAAGTTGGCTAATGGTGATTTTAGCATTACGGTAAACGATTTGCCCGGCAAAAAAATCATATTGCCACAATCAATCAGGGCAGTTACTGCCAAGCTAAATGAATTGTACGATGTAACCGCAGGGCTTGTTAGAAACGCAGCACAAGGGGATTTTGAATCTCGAATAGATACGAGCCATTTTGAGGGAAGTTGGGCTGCTTTGGCAAACGGTTTAAACGATCTGATGAGTTCTATCGCACAACCTCTTGCTGATGTGCGACACAATATTGAAATCATGTCAAAAGGGGACTTTTCGCATTTAGAGGGTGATTACCCCGGAACTTTTGGTGCTTTAAAAGATGCCTGTAATTTGGTAAATGATATTACAGAAATTTATATAAAAGAAATATCTCAAACCCTACAGTTAATAGCGAAGGGCGATTTGACCGTAAATCTTAAACAAAACTATGTTGGCTCTTATGCTCCGGTAGAAACTGCAATAAACACTATTTTGGATAACCTGAATTCTACTTTGTCAGATATTCAAACTGCTGTTGTTCAGGTAACGGAAGGGTCGGGACAAATTTCCTCTATGGCTATGGATCTTGCACAGGGGGCCATGAGACAAAATAGTGCTATAGAAAACTTGAGCCAATCCATTGCATTGATTCACGAAAAGGCTATGCAGGCAAGCAATGATGCAAGCACTGCAAACAAAAGCTCCTTGCGTATACGCGACCATGTAGTTGACGGTGGAGAAGCTGTTAAGTCTATGGAATCTGCTATGAATAGGGTTAAGGAATCGAGCGAAAGTATAAGCAAGATTATCGATGTTATTCGCGATGTTGCTTTCCAAACCAACTTGCTTGCCTTGAACGCCTCTGTAGAAGCTGCTCGTGCCGGTGAACACGGCAAGGGTTTTGCGGTTGTTGCGGACGAAGTACGCACTTTGGCAAGCAAAAGCCAACATTCCACTTCCGAAACAGCGAAAATAGTTGAAGAAGATTCTGAACACGTTAACGAAGGGCTAAAGGCTACAGTTTCTGTTGTGGAATCTTTTGACAGAATCGCAAACAATGTAGAGGAAATTTCTAAACTTATTTCAGAAATCGCTGAAATTTCTGGTGAACAACTGGAATCTATATCTAATGTTAACGCTAATGTTTCGGAAATAACGGACGTTGTTACAAATGTTTCTGCAACAGCACAACAGTCTGCATCCGCTGCACAACAGTTAAATTCCCAAGCGGAAATTTTAAGGGAACAGATAGCTTTCTTTGTGGTTAAGAAAATGAAATAAAAAACCGTGGGGTGCTTTGCCCGGGAGGGTGCATGGGCGGGCGAGCAGCAATCGCAGATTGCGACCAGCCCCACACCCCTCAAGGGGCTATAGCCCCTTGCTGACCCCATTTTTTCTGACAACACACACACAAAAAAAATACAAAATTTAAAAATTACCGTGCTTGACATATGAAAAAGAATGTTTTATAATACGAGCTTAAACACGAACCTGAGACAGATGGGTTTGAATCGGCCTTGAAACTTTAGTTTACGGTTGGTTTTTTTGTATAGTTCTATGTTTATACACATTTATATTTTAACGAATAGTTTGTAGGAGGAGTTTGTTATGAATCATTCTTCGGAAAAAGTTATAGCTGACGAAATCACAAAAGGAATAAGTGCAGCACTCAAAAATTTGCCTGGAGATCTTAAAAAATTACAAGTAAAAGAGACTAAGTTTGGGTTGGCAAGACGCAACCGCACCTGTGATTGCGGTGCTTTTGCTGGATCGGGTTGTGGTGCTATTGTTGGCGGCGGACCGGTTCTCAGCAACTCGGCGGCGGTTGCACAACCCGAGGAAAAAAGCAACATAGTTGTAGATGTTGTGGATGTTGTAGATGTGAAAGATTAAGTTTTTTTGAATTTTTTCAAAAAAATAAGTTTAATAACGGTTGTTTTTGATAAGCCCGGAATCGTGGAGATTTTGCCGGGCTTTATTTTTTTGCTTGAGGAGAAAAAAGTGGGTTAAAAATTTAAAAAAATCAGCTCAATATTGTAACGCAATTAGCCTTGAATTAGGGAGAGGAATGGCTTGTTTGCAGGGGTTTTGGGGGCGAATTTGAGTGTTTCTAATGCGAACTAACGAAGACTCTATGAGTGACTCTATGGCTGACTTTATGAGTGAGCTGGCAAAAAATTTTTGTGTTGTGAAATATAAAAAATAATAAAAATATTATACAACGGATGTTTGGACAAAACAAGGGGGAAGTGTACCACGTAATTTTTCAAAAAAAAGGTAAACATTCACAAAGATGTGTCAACATATAACATGTTCTAGAACTTTGTACAGATTGTCCTTTCCACATTATGCGCATTGTGTTTTTATTAACGTCAACATAAGAAAGCAAAAAGTTTGCGGAAATTTTATTTATGAGTGGCTTTTTTGGAAAACCAATTTTTGTTAACATTTTTGTGGCGATTAGTTTTTGTAGGGCAAGTTGCACAATAAATTACTCCTTTGCGTTTGTTATGCTAGTAAATTTTTCAAATAAACCCAAAAATATTCATTTTTTGAGAAAAATAACCATCGAAAAATGTACAATTTCAGTAATAGTCTAAACCTAGATTTTTATAAAATTTTCGGAAAACGCTTGACAAACGAAAAATAGTGGATTATAATGGGGACTGTGAATTAGAGAGGCCTCTCAATTCCGTTACTTTAACAGCTTTAGAGTTGTATGAAACTTATAAAGAAGGAGGTGATTTTAATGAAAGTAAGTTCTGACCTAGTCGTTTTAAACTCCGCAGCTGACCCTGCTTCCCTTAATATCTATAACAAGTTTACGCACAGGCTCTCTGTTGTGCATAGGGCTGTGTTTGGATATTTAACGCAGTGTCAAGATAACGGCAACTTCGATAATTTATACGAAGATTTGTCGGAGAATCAGATAACGACACTTCTTGACTCCGGTGTTTTAATCAACGACGATGATGTTTATCTTTCAAAGAAATTTAGGCATCCAATCGAGTTTGAAGCGGAAAAAGAACTTCGTAATGTATATATACATTTAACAATGGACTGTAATTTGTCCTGTGGTTACTGTTACCAAAAAGAAAATTTAAACACATCTACCTCCATGCCGGTAGATAAATGGCTAAAAATATTAGACTCCATAAAATCAGCCGGTGCAACAAACCTAACAGTAACTGGCGGTGAGCCATTTTTATATGAAAACTTGCTTGATGTGGTTAAACACGCAAAAGGGTTGGGTTTTTATATTTCTTTACTCACAAACGGTACTCTTATGTCGCCTGATAGCGAAGTCTTTGCTTATGTAGACACCGTGATTTGCAGTCTTGACACTTTAGACGACTCTTTTCGCAAAGGCCTTGATAGCAAACAAGTTTTTGAAAATGTGGTTAATGTATTTAACAAGTACCCGGATAAGATTAAGGTGCGTACAGTAGTGGCGAAAGGTTACGAAGATGACGCAATTGTTTTGGGGAAAAAACTTGCAGACCTTGGCATCCCGCACATGACAGGAGCTTGTTCTCCCAGCAGCTTGGATGATGTTGATTATGTGCCGGACTATGATAAATACAATTTGCTTGATCCTGAATGCATGAGTTCGGGATGCGGAGCCGGTATAAGCATAATGGCCATAGACACCGTTGGTAATATTTACCCATGCCAGGTATTGATAGATCCAAGGATGGTTATAACTAACGTGCTTTTGCCTGACTGGCTTGAAATATTTAATAACAGCAATGTTTATAAAGAAATAAAGACATTTAACCCATACGAAGACGATGGGTGTGTTGCTTGTGATATGGTACATCTTTGCATGGGTGCTTGCAGGGCGCAATCTTTTAAAATCTACAATGACTTTAATGCACGCCCAGAAATTTTGTGTGACTTTTATAAAAAAAGTTCAATCAAGCGAATGGAGGCATTTAAATGACAACTTCGGAAACCGTAAGAAAAGAAATGCTAAAACCCCTAAAGCGTAGAGCCTTTGTTGTGTTACTTTTTATAGCGGCCGTGGCGGCAGCTTTTTTTATTTTAGCACCTGTTGCTTTAAATGCAATTATTCAAGATACAATGGAAATCACCTTTGCTGATATTTTATTGGTAATTTCATTGCTATTGGTAGGCTATACACTACAGTTTTTGAACGTTCTTATTTCAAATGCATTGATGCAAAAATATTATGAACGCACAAGCCAAGTATTGTTCAGAAATGTTTTTAAATTGGGGTATGATAAGTATTTGGAGATTGGCCCCACCGCCGTTCGAGATTTGGCTTACGACGCAATAGAAGCATATTGTCAGTTTTATTTGTTTAAACTGCCCAGTTTTGTTGTAAATGTTATGCTGATTATTGCAACATCGGTAATTGCCTTTTTTGTAAGCCCTATCGTTGCTGTCGTAATGATTACGATAATTTTAGTTAATATTTTCGGCTTTGCTTTGTTAAACAAAGTTTTAGCGAAAATGTCGATTAAACTGCGAGATACAAACTCTGTTGTGTTGCGGGATATAAACGCAATTACCACGCAAGTTGACTTTATCAAGCAAAACCCGGGCAATGCCCATCTGCTGCCAATGATTGCCGCACACACAAGCAAATTGATGGGGGTTAGGAAAAGAGTTAACTCTGTGGCTAACGGGGTATCCGGCCTGCTTGCAGGTGCTTTGCAGGTTCTCCAGGCTGTAATAATAGTGTATCTTTCTATGTTGGCGTTAAATGACCCTGCTTTGCTTGGTAGTGTTGTTTATGTGTTTTTGGTTTTCCCATACTTTTTTATGGCACTGGGCCAAATAGTTGGCACGAACCTATCTGTTGCAGCAATCAGAGCCGCAAATGACTTTATTGACAACCTTGTTAAAAATGCTGAACACGACGGCGATGTGCCAATAAGCAAAGTCGAAAAAATAGATTTTAATATTGATAAAATCGAAATGAAAGATAACGTCATTTTGAGCAATGTTAAACTGCAATTTTCTCAAGGCGACATAGTTGGGATAATGGGCGAGAGCGGCTCCGGGAAAAGTACATTAGCCAAGTTGCTAATTAAATTCCGCTCAACAGATGAAATATCTGTAAACGGAGTTCCCATATCAAAAATAACAAACGACAGTTACCTAAAACTGATGAGTTATTACTCACAAAGCACGCCAATTATTACTGACACCATTTATAACAACCTAAATTTTGGGAGAGATCCTATCGAAAAAAGTGTGTACCAAAATTTGAGCTTTTTAAAAAGGTTCAAGAACTTGGACGATAATATACTGGAAAACGGGGCGAATCTCTCTGCGGGGGAAAGGCAGCGGATTGCCCTTGCACGTATATTTACCGAAGAGGCACAAGTGGTAATTTTGGACGAGCCCACAAGCTCGTTGGATGAAGATGCTGAAAATGAAATCCTAGCCGAAATTTTTGAGGGTTGCAAGGATAAAATTTTCTTCTTAATTAGCCACAGCTCTGATAATATGAAATACTGCACACACGTTTACAAAATCGAAAACGGTAATTTGGTTGGTGGGAGTGTTCGGTAGGTGTTACAAGGGTGCATGAAAGGCTACAATCCCCTATTTTATAGAGGTTGAGCCACTGTCAAAAAAATCAAACAAAAACCCGTCTATAAACGACAATAGCCGCCGGTGGTTGGCGGCTATTGTTATGTGGGTATGAAAAAACGGAAGGTTATTATAGCTGTTCACTAATTAACCGAGTTATAGGTTTTCAGATATTGATATATAGCCTTTCGTTTACACTACTGTGGTATTAGTCTTTCGTCGGTATATGTTACTGTGCTTTTCGTGAGCTTGATACCATACTGGTCTGCAATCTTTCGTGCATTCTCGTTTGTAAATCTAACAGCTTCGCTATTTGGCATTCCTTTTGTAAGCTCATTCAGATTAACACGAATAACATCAAGTTGATTTTCAAAATCAGCTTTCATCGTCGATCACCTCCATTGGGGTACAAATATACGGATTTCCATAGTTTTTCATTCGGTGGATAGATTCAGTACTGCAAGATAACGACTTCATACCAGAACCCCGAAAAAATAAACCACTTGAAAATGCTATTGGTTTGTGCTATAATTATCCCTAATGTAGATTAATGTAGTAATGTAGACTATAGCTTTCCAAGAGAGGAATATAACCATGAAAAAACTTTATCGTTCCGACGACGCAAAACTTTTGGGCGTATGCGGTGGCATTGCGGAATATTTAAACATCGATCCAACAGTTATTAGGTTGCTTTGGATTGCATCTCTGTTTGTTTCTTTTGGTACAAGTGCCGTTGTGTATGTTGTGATGGCGTTTGTGATGCCACCAAAATAAAGGGAAATGTACGTTCTTTGCGGTTTGTGAAGCCGATGCCCTAATAAAGCAAATTAACTTTTTTGAATTCAAAAAAGTTAATTTGCTTTTGCTTTTAAAATAGGCAACTTGCCCGACCGCTTGGTTTTTGGGCAGTTGAGTTGGTTATCTCTATCACTAAGTTTGTGCCAGTTGTTTCAACTCAGCAAGGCGAGATTCGGTTATTCCTGTCATTTCGCACATTGCTTTAATTAACGATTGCGGGGCGTTGTTTTTTAGGGCAATTGTCAGTATTTCTTCATTCTTTTGCCGTTCTTTTTCGGCTCTGCGGCGTTCACTTTCCTGAAACTCCTCAATCATCTGCCGTTCTTTTTCGGCTCTGCGGCGTTCTTTTTCTTCTATATGATCCTGAAACTTCTCAATCATTCGGCGTTCTTTTTCGTCCCTGCGGCGTTCTTTTTCATCCATATAATCTTGAAATTTCTCAAATGCTCGCCGATACCTTGCTTCCTCGTCGACAAAGGTGCTTGGAGCCACGGCTTGTTGGACTGCATTCGCTAGTTCCAGGGCAGTTGGGTTGGTTATCTCTTGCACTTTTATCTCCTCCTCAAATTTCTTCACTCGGCTTCTAAACATACAGCACAAATCCCACAAATCGTGATATTCCTGCGGTAAATCCGCCTTTTTGAAGTCTACCATTTTGGGCAGTTCGATAAAATAGGTGGAATATTTGTCCGCTAAAAACGGTGTGCCGCTTTCAAATTCGGCGTTTATTATCCGCGAGCAGAACATCTTTCGCTCCGCCAACTCGGGCAACTTAAAGTTCAGAAAGTGCAGAGTTATCACGTCCGGAGCTTGCGTGTAATCGCTACCCTTTTTGAAATCTCGGCGCATTGCGTTTCCGGTCGTGATAATGCCCCGAACGGCGTAACCGTCCTGTTTTTGGTTCTGCAACTCGACGGCTATGCTTACGGAGTCGCCTGTGCCTGTCAGATCGCCAATCATGCCGCGCATGAAAACGTCGAAAAGGTCAATGTCCTGCACTTGTGTGTGTTCAATCGGCGGAATCGGCGGCACAGCGTGAATCTTTCGTGCGGCGTTTACTGTGCCTGTGATTATTTCGTTGTGCTTGTTATCGCCGAAAGTCGCCGCAAATACTCGGTCGTTCATCAGGGACAACTCGCCCCGCTCGTGATCTATTTCCGCAGGGCTGAGTGGCGGCGATTGGCTTACTAGCTGCCTAAACAGCTCCTCGTTTAACTGTATGTTTCTCATAAAAAACCTTATTTGTACGTGCTTGTATGTCTAAGTTTAAACCCACTTACCATTTCTTTAAACACTTCGGATTGGCTGGACAACTCTTGGCTTGTTGCGGCAGCTTCTTCGGATGTGGATGCTGCTATTTGGGTCACGCTTGATATTTCGCTGATACCTTCGTTTACATTTTTAACAACCATTGTCTGTTTGTCGGATGCTTCTGCTACGGTTTTAATAAGCCCGCTTATCTCATCTACCTGCCCTATTATCGCACGCAATGTTTCTGCTGTTTTGTCTGCAATGCTGATACCTTCTTTTACCTTAGCGGCAGAGGATGTTATTAGTGTGCCTGTTTCTGATGCGGCGTTTTTGCTGTGTTGGGCAAGTGTGCGCACTTCTTCTGCTACAACACCAAAACCCTTGCCGTGTTCTCCTGCCCTTGCTGCCTCTACCGATGCGTTTAGAGAAAGCAAATTAGTTTGGAAAGCAATGTCGTCGATTGTGTTTATAACTTTTGATATATCTTGAGATGCTTGACCTATCTCATCCATAGAGCGTAGCATTTCTTGCATGTTATCATTGCCTTTGTTTGCACTTTCTTTGGCTTTTTCTGCTACCTCGTTTGTTGCGTCTGCCTTTTCGGCATTGGATTGAATCTGCTCTCTCATTTTGTTAACACTTTCTTGTATCTCCCGCATTGCTTCGGCTTGCCGTGTTGCCCCTTGGGACAGCATCTGGCTAGACTGGGAGATAGAATCTGCACCGTCTGCCATACGCACGGTAGAAACACGTATTTCATCCATTATTGTGTTAAAAACGTCTATAATATTGTTAATTGAAACTTTGATTGCGTTAAAATCTCCACGGAAATCTCTTTCTATTGCTACATCCAAGTTTCTTTGGGACATTTCGGCAAGCACATCGCTTATTTCTTGTATGTAATCAGAAACGGCGGCGGTTGTGCCGTTAAGCGCTTGTTTTATCTCCAAAAAGCTACCTTGATAGTTGCCGTTAACAGTTGCGGTTAGACTGCCTGTAGACAGTTTTTTAAGCACATCAACAGATTCGTTGATAGGTTCTGCAACGTTCATTACAAAATTGTTTAATGATTTCATTGTGTCTTGCCAGTTGCCGGAGTACCCATCCAGGCTTATTCGTTGGGTGAGATCCCCTTGCGATGCAGAGTTAGCAAGCCCTTCTATATCTTTTTGGACATTTTGCAAGTTAGATTGTATTAGCTTTAATGTTTCTGTTGCAATAGCTTTTTTGCCGGGCAGTTGTGGGAATGTTACTTTAAAATCACCTTCGGCATAGGATTTATTGATTGCCAAAACATCGAGCGTATCCTTTATAACGCTAGATATTGCTGTATTGATAGCAGTGGCGGTGGTGCGATAACTCCCTTCAAAAACCGTTTCATTTATACGAGCATCTATATCACCAAGCTCTAGCTCGTTTGTCATATTGTCTATTTGGGTTACAAGTAGCTTAACTGTATCTACCATATCGGCAGTTGCGTTTGATAATGTACCCATCTCGTCTGTGTCGTTGGTACGCAAAACTATGTCAAAATTGCCGACCTGTACATGTTTGGCTGAAGCCAACAATTTGTTTATTTTTCGCTTGAACCCTCTTATCATAACAAGTGCAACAACGACCGCAAACGTTACAATAACAACAGCCACAACTATCAACACGATTTGAACTTGGTTAGACGCTACACCTAGTGAAGCACGCAATTGTGTAGTAAGCTCGGTAGATAAAATACGAGATTGCTCCACAAGGTCGTCCACTATTTCGGTAAGTTCAATAGCGTTTTCAAGCTCAAGGCTGTTATTGCCCCCCGGGAAAAAGTTGCGCGAAAATATGTCGATAAGTGAGCTTGCACTTGTCATTATTGTATCTATATTGTTCGAGCGAAGCGTCCTTTCCTCGGCAGTCAAGTAGGGATCATCCCGAATGGATGCGGCATATCCTGCGTGAAGGACTTGTAAGTAGCTGTATATGTATAGTATATACTCATGACTTTCTTGTATTTCACCCTGGGTTGCCGTATCCCGCCATTCGTTGTCCATAAAGGTAGCACGCAAATATCTACGCATTTCTGTAAATTGCTGCTGGTATTCTAAAATAAGTATAGCCCGCATTGTTACAAAGTCGAACAAATGGTCATACGCTTCGTCGTTGTTTCTGAAAGATATGTACGAAAACAACAAAGAACCCCCAAACATTAATATTATTAGGGTGTAAGATAGTACAAGTTTTTTTGCGAATGTTAGTCTGTTGAGTAATTTCATAGTTATAACCGTTCCTTTCATGGTTTATACCAAATAACAGGGTATAGTAGGTATAGTGTAAAATATAAAATCTTGTCCAAATATTCTCGAATTAAATCTCTTTATTCTTTAGCGATTAGACCTAGTTCTCTTAAATGCCTCAAATTATCTAAAACTTTGCTTTGACAATTTAAAATTGCCTCCTTATTAAAATCAAGCCTCGAACCGGCTAACTCCCTACAGATTTCAATAAAAGTAACTACAGGAAGACTATCACTCATTTGTTGAACAAAAGGTGTGTTGCACCCTCTAAAGGCTTCTGCAAGAATCTTAGTATCCGTATATGGTAAAAGGTGATAAAGCTCCTCTTGAGTTAAGTTTAACAAAATCCCTTGAAAACTTTCACTTTCCGAAAGATCAAAAAGGTATTCATACATAAATAGATTTGAATTGACTTTGTCCTTAATCTCCAAAATAAGTTTTTCTACGTATTTTTCGCCGAGGAGAGAACCAACAGTGTAAGTAGTAGCAAATATATTATAACCTTTCCGTAAGGCTATAACCCCTTTAGATATGAGCAATCTGTTTAACAAATCTTCGCCGGTAAACCCATCCGCCAAAATTGAATTACAAAACACACTCTCCATAATGGTTTCGTCCGAATCACTTAGTAGTAGGCCTATCCCCATTTTAAGAAAACCGTGGTCTTTTGCGACCTCATCTTCTAAAGCGATAATTCCGTTCACTTTTGAAAATAAGTATAAATCAATTATTCGGTGAGCGGTGGGAAGGCAGTTTTGTTTTTCTTCGGCAGTAAAGCGTGCATTTAGGTTTTGTATGAAAGTTTGCATATTTATGTAGCCTCCGCTCTTAAACTAAATCCGTATACAGAAATTCACTTTAATTCTACTTCTACTTCAATGTTTGTCTGTTTGTTGTAAAACACAGTTAATCATATAATAATTATAAACATTATTGCACACAGTGTCAAGCAGTGGTAAGATTCCCGAAAATTTGTAACCTACTTGTAACATTATTTTAACTTTAACTCCCGAATTGTCATAATTGTACTAATGTGATATAATAATTGAAATAATACAATATAATGTCAAAAATGTCAAAACCATAAAAACTATAAAAAGGAGAACGAAAATGTCTGATCAAGTAGCACAAGAAATTAAAAAAATGAACCCACTGCCAACCGGCGAAATTTGTCCCAATGTTTTTGCGATAAACAATGAGTTTGTAAACTTTTTTCTGATTAAATTACCCGAAGCCGGCAAATTTGTAGCGATAGATTTTGGTGCAAATAACGAAACGACAATTAGCCAACTGAAAAATCTAAATATAGATCCGGCAGATATATGTGCTGTGTTGCTGACGCATACACATGGCGACCACACAGCTTCGTTGGCTCTGTTCGATGCAGATATATACGCATATGAAACAGACAGCGACGAGCTATCCGCAGCCGCATACACAAAAGTGGCAGATGGTGATGTGCTGGATATACATGGGCTAAGCGTGAAATGTATACACACGCCGGGTCACGCAGATAACCACGTGTCATATCTAGTAAACAACGAAATTCTGTTTGCAGGTGATGCCTTGAGCCTAAAAGACGGGCAAGCATATTTGTTTAACTCCTTTTTTAATAAAAACGACGATATGCAAAAAGAAGACATCAGAAAATTATCTGAAATAGCCGGGGTTAAATACGTTATTTCCTCGCACTATGGTTACGTGGACGGCTCTGTTGTGGTAGGGGCTTTGTAGAGCTGTTTTTAGTTAAAGGGGGTGCAACGCATGAAAAGCTACACTTCTTCACACAAAAGGCTGTTGGCTGTACTGTTGGCAATGGTTATGTTTGCGGGCGGGTTTTATCTTCCGACGGCAGAGGCCACAAGAACAGAGGACAGCTATACAGAGTACAGAGAAATAGACGAACCGGTTGAACCGGAAGAAGAAGAGCCGGAGGAACCAACCGAGCCGGGGGAACCAACTGAACCGGAAGAGCCGATCGAGCCGGAGGAACCAATTGAACCGCCGGAGGAGCCAATCGAAGAGGAACCGAATGGACCGGAGGAGCCGACCGAGCCTGGGGAGCCAACTGAGCCGGAAGAACCTACCGAGCCGAAAGAACCGGAAGAACCAGAGGACGCAGACGGTGGCGAGTGCTGCGAATATTACCCATACTGCGAGCACTATGATGATGAGGATTATCCTTATGACGAGTACCCGTACGAGGAGTGTTGCGAATATTACCCGTACTGCGAACATGAGGATTACCCATACGACGAATACCCATACGACGAGTATGAATGCTATTACTACTGCTATTATTATGAGTACGAAAACCTCAACGCGGTTACGTTTTTGATGCCTAGCCCTACAATTTATCTTACTTGGCGAGAGCATATACCCTACCCTGTGTTTGACAGTGCGGTGCTTGCTGGTGTTGTAGCGGTAGATGAGCTAGACCGTCAGCTGTATGTGGCTATATATGACCGGGGTGACTTTTCCCCCGCATCTTCTGTTGGTTCTGTGTTTGGTGTTTGGTTATCTGCTACCCACCCGGACAGCGAAGAGGTGTTTTTCCACACACGCTATGTGCATATTGTTGAAGGTATATCTCGGGCAGCGGTAGCTTTCAACGAGGACGACTATGACAATGACATCGACATGACACCTCCCTTCGGCAGCGGCACACGCGAAGACCCATACATAATAACCGTAACCGACCAATGGTTTGCTGCACTTGCTATTGCAAGAACCCAAGCGGGTATGCGTTATGTTCGTATTGACGGTGTGGTTGACTTTTCAGTTCCTGTCGAGCGCCGGCGGTCTGATGGCGGTGGTTACGAGTTTTGCTGGTACGACCTTGTCTATATCTATGTTCCCGGAGAATACTACACATGGCGTTACGATCTCCGTTTAGGAGATAACCACTTGGTACCGATTGTCTCAGGGGCAGGTATGCTGACCGTAACGGGCAGCGGCACGCTCATTTTTCCGTACCGC
>WRKF01000185.1 GCA_009778165.1 Defluviitaleaceae bacterium | reverse complement strand
TCGAGAGTACGTTCTCAAATATAGTATCGTTTAATATTGAAAGATCGGCTTTTTCCCTTTCAAACTCTTGCTTTGTCTTATTGGATACTATGTGTTTTGCTTGCTCTATTTGGTGTTCTAATATTTTTTTAATGGTATCACCTTCCCTCACTTCATGGTAGCATATTTTGTTTGTTTTCGCAATATGGCAAATAAGGCAAACTAACTTTTCACTGTCTCCGAGTATTTTTTTTGGAACCTATGGCAATTCCGCTTTAGTACAGTCTTTTTTTGAAAAAAATATTACTAGGAGAGATTATTATACATTGCTTTTATGCAAATAGCCGATATTTATTCCCGAAATGCTCTATTTATTGTACAACAAGTATACTATGAAGGCATTTTATTTTTTGTTGCATGAAAAAAAAGTCAAAAAAATTTAAAAAAAACTTTTTTTTTGTCTATAGCAAGCTATTTGTCTTGAAATTTTTATTGTATATTGCTTTACTTTTTTCTGATATACTGTTAAAATAGTGTTGTTATGTTTGCAGGGCTTTTTGAAAATAGCTAAATAACGACCCTGCTTAGAAACGGAGAGATCATGACGATATTTAATAATGTTTTTCATAATAACCAGATAATAGCTCATGCTATGCGGGCAACACAAATGCGTAACAATATAATTTCCCACAACATAGCTAATGTGGATGTACCCGGTTTTAGCCGCAGTGTGCTACGGTTCGAGGATCTTTTGGATAGGGAGCTGACAAATGCCGCAAGGGAAAACAGAGCAATTAACCTTGCCAACGCCACTCCGGAAACGCAGGTTCTTGAAGAAGGTTTGCGTCACAGGTTAGACGGCAACAACGTAGATATAGAGGCGGAGATGGTAGCTCTTTTCCAAAATTCTACACGCTACGAAGTTATGACGATGAATGTAACAAACAACTTCGCACGCATTACCGGCGTTATGATGAGTAATATATAAGCAATATTAAGTAATATATAGATGTAAGTGGTTGTAAATGCTAAGCAAAGCGAATTGACTTTTCCGATTTAAAAGGAGCAACAAAAAGTTAATGTGCTAGATTTGTTAATTATGCTACGATGTGTTATAATATGACACAATCTAAAATTCCGCTAAAACTTTGTTATAACTTTAATTTTGTGAATTTTATGGAAAGGAGATTATACTACAATGTCGTTTTTTCAAACAATGAACACGAGCGTAACCGGTCTGACATCACAACGGGTTCGTATGGATATTATTGCTCAAAACATAGCGAATGCCACCACTACCCAAACAGCCGAAGGTGGACCGTATTTGCGTCAGGCAGCTATTTTTGAGTCAATACCCCGCCAGCACTTTGCCGATCAGCTAGACGAGGCTTTGCGGCAAAACCCCCTTACCCAGGGCAGGCGACAATTTGAACAAGTGAACAATATAGTGGAGCGAGCCAGAAGCAACGATCCCGATGCCACCCCCGGAGGTGTTAGGGTATCGCAAATTTTTACCGATCACACTCCCGGTCCACTTGTATATGATCCGGCTCATCCTCATGCTGATGTGGACGGTTATGTAAGAATGCCGAATGTTAACATTGTTTACGAAATGGTAAACATGATAAGTGCAAGCCGCTCATATGAAGCAAATATGACAGCTATAACCACGACGAGAGCGTTAATACAAGCTACCCTAAACTTGGGTCAAGGCTAGAGTAGGGATGTATTTGTATTTTTTGTATTTTTTGTATTTATTGAAGTAATAAAACAGCAAGACAACGAAATATAGTGCTTTTCATTAAAAAGTTAAGTTGCTAAAGTTAGGTTGCTACAATGAGGTGAAGTTATGAATATTGAGAGAATTGGTGCAGGGTTTAACCCAAATATTGGGACTGGTATGGAACGTGCACAACCGAGCCAGTTTGGGCACATTTTAGACGCAGCCGTGAGGCTGTTAGACGAAACAAGCAGAGCCGAGCACGATCTTGCTTCATTACAAATGGATTTTATAGCAGGACGCACAGATGATATTTTGGCAGTGTCTCTTGCGGAACAGCGTGCCCAAATAGCTGTTACATTTACAACGCAGTTAACTAGCCGCGTCTTGGATGCGTACCGCCAAATAATGAATATGCAAGTATAGGTTTGGGGGTGTAGCAAAAAATGAGAGATAGACTAAAAAACTTTTTTAATGACACACTTGTAAAATGGCGTGAACTGGACTCCTTACAACGCAGGCGTATCGTTATGGGCAGTGCGGGGCTTTTTCTTACTCTTGCGATCACCATATTTTTAACCTTTAGAACCAACTGGGTTATATTGGTGAACAATAGGGAACAAGCCACAACAAACGAGATTCGTATGCTTTTGGCAGAAGAAGGCATACCGTACAGATTCATGAACAACGTCCGCGGTATAGAAGTGCGGGAGCAAGACCACTACCTTGCAATTAACCGCCTCTTGGACGCATACCGCAATGAATATGCAAGTATAGGTTGGGGGTGTAGCGAAAAATGAGAGATAGACTAAAAAACTTTTTTAATGACACACTTGTAAAATGGCGTGCACTGGACCCCTTACAACGTAGGCGTATCATTATGGGCAGTGCGGGGCTTTTTCTTGCTCTTGCGATTACCATATTTTTAACGTTTAGAACCAGCTGGGTTATATTGGTGAACAATAGGGAACAAGCCACAACAAACGAGATTCGTATGCTTTTGGCAGAAGAAGGCATACCGTATAGGCTCTTTAACAACGCCCGCGGTATAGAAGTGCGGGAGCAAGACCATTATCTTGCGATTAACCATGTTCATACACATGCCAGCCCCTTTGTGCAAGCCGATTTGTTTTTGTTGCAAGATGCTCTAAACGAAATTGGCATGGCAACCAGCGAAGATGCCAGGCGAGAGATGTTTAGACGTGCCGAAGAAAGCGAGTTGGTGCTTGCCCTTATGGCTATAGAGGGCATAGAAGATGCTAGTGTAACAATAGTTCACGCAGATCCCAGGGATCGCTTCCTTAACATAGGAGAGGCATCTGCTTCTGTTGCTTTACAGACATCTTTGCAGTTTAGTAACCAACAAGCGGAGATGCTTGCCAATTTGATTGCCGCCTCTGTAGAGGGGTTAACGATAGAAAATGTAGTTATAACAGACCAGTTTTTGACCAGCATTTTTAATGGTGGTGCTGTTGGCGACGATCGCTTTGGTGGCTCCAACATAGATGAAGATTTGCGCACTGCTCGTATGGTTCAAATATTCCACGGAGTTAGCCAGCTGTTCAATCTCGCTTGGGACGATGTACGCGTTTTCGGAAATATAGATGTGAACCTTTCCGAAGAAACGGTTACTGAACGTACCGTGGCAACACCGGATGGAGCCGTTCCCGGTAGTGGGCTTATAACGAGAGAAGAAATACTCAATGAGCTTGCAGAGGGAGCCGCGATAGATCTTGGCGAAGAACCCGGAGCTGCTGCAAATGTTGGCGGCATATCCGCTCTTATGATGGCTAATCTGCAAGGCGACACAATGGCGACAAGAGATGCGGTTAGTCGAGAGATGACATATAACCTAACCAACACCGTATCTATAACCCCGCCCGGTGCTGTAATTCCGGAAACGAGCAATATTTCCGTAATCGTTACTCGAAACGTACTCGTACACCAATATATTTTTGAAAACGGCGATGTAGAGGCACTTTTGCCGGAAGGTGCAGTATGGTTTGAAGGTATGACTTGGACTGCTTTTGTGCAAACGAATCAGGAACCTGTTGAGTTGGACATAGCACCAGGTTGGATAACAACCGTAGCTAACTCTACAGGCATACCGGAAGAAAATATCAGTGTTATGGGTGTTGGTCACTTTATATTTATAGAAGCACCTCAAGTGCCTATAAACTGGTACACGATAATACTCGGTGGTGTTCTTGCCGCTCTTGTAGCCATGTTGTTCTATGGTTTGGTGCGAGGAACTAAACAAGAGGAGGTAGTGGAAGTGGAACCGGAGCTATCTGTAGAAGACCTGTTGGTTAGCACTCGTATAGAAGAAGCACAGACAGAAGAAGAAGCCCAGTCACTTCAAGAAATAGCCTATGCAATAGACAGCGAGGTAAAACAACAAATAGACAAATTTGTAAACGAAAAACCCGAAGCTGTGGCACAGTTGCTTAGGAGTTGGATGAACGAGGGATGGGAGTAGCATATGAAAACAACTGTAGAAGAGCTTACGGGCAAGGAAAAGGCAGCCATCTTGCTCATTGCACTAGGACCCGAAAAGTCTTCTGAAGTCTTTAAACACTTCAAAGAAGACGAGATAGAAGCGATAACCCTGGAAATAGCAAACACAATGACTATTATGCCGGAGATAAAAAATGGCGTGCTGGAAGAGTTTTACCAAATATGCCTTGCTCAAGAATATATCACAGAAGGTGGTATAGGTTATGCAAAACAAATTTTGGAAAGTGCCCTTGGCGAATCAAAAGCATTTGACATAATCTCTAAAATGACAAATGCTCTCCAGGTGCGTCCTTTCGATTTCATACGCAAAGCCGATGCAAGCCAAATACTAAACTTTATACAACACGAACACCCACAAACAATAGCCCTTATAATGTCCTATCTTAAACCTACGCAAGCAGCTCAGATTCTTTCCGACCTGCCACAGGATCGCCAGTCAGACGTTTCTCGTCGTATTGCGATAATGAACCGTACTTCACCGGATATTATAAAGGAGGTGGAAAAGGCATTGGAGAAAAAATTGTCCAGCCTGATGGTAGAGGGTCAAATGGTAGTTGGTGGTGTAGACAGTGTTGTAGAAATACTATCTTCTGTTGATCGCAGCACTGAAAAATCTATATTGGAAGCACTGGAAAACGAAGACCCGGAATTGTCAGACGAAATCCGCAAGAAGATGTTTGTTTTCGAGGATATCCTTGGCATGAGCAACAGAGATGTTCAACTTGTGCTTAGACAAGACATTGACAACAAGGAGTTGGCTGTTGCCCTTAAAGGTTCTACACCTGAACTGCAAGACTTGATACTTAGCAATGTTTCTAAACGTCTTGCTTCCATGATTCGAGAGGACATGGAGTTTATGGGACCGGTGCGTCGCTCCGACGTGGAAGAAGCCCAGCAGCGTATCGTTAACATTATTCGCAGGTTGCAAGAGAGCGGCGAACTTATTGTTTCCCGTGGTGGAGGAGATGATATAATTGTCTAGGATTGTAAAGTTTTGGCACACCAATTTGGAAGAAACAGCTATAACAATAGGGAATATCCCCGAACCCCTTTTGTATGAGTTGCCGGAAGATTCTGAAGAAGATGCGTTACCGGAAGAGCCTGCAATAGATTTGGAACTTATAAAAAGGGAAGCAGAACACATAAAAAAAATGGCAGCGGAAGAAGCGCAAGCTCATTACGATGACATAATACAAAAAGCCAAAAACCAGGCAGAAAAAATAAAACAAGATGCAATAGCACACGCAAACAACCAAGCTATAGATATAAAAGAAAAGGCTCAAAACGATGGTTACGAAACAGGGATAAACTCTGCAAAAGACGAAGCCGATCAAATAGTAGCCCAAGCCGAGGAAATAAAAGCTCAAGCTCATATATTTAGAGAAGAGTTGATACAAGAGATAGAGCCGGAGATGATAGAACTTGTTATCTCTATACTTGATAGTCTGATAGAAGTGGAAAAAGACATCAACCCCGAAGCAATATCTATACTTATAAAAAATGGTCTTGGCAAAACCTCCGCTATACAAGATGTTGCCGTTCATACATCCCCGGAGGACTACCCGAGTATAGACAAAGCCATGATACTTTCTTCAACCCAAAGCATGACAGATGTCCAGTTTGTAGAAGATCCGACACTGAAAAAGTTGGATTGTATCATAAAAACACCGCTGGGTAGCATAGATTGCGGGTTGGACACACAATACAAAAGCCTTAGAAAAAATTTGCACTATGTTTTGAAAAATAGGTGACTTATGCAACCAACAGATTTTCTTAAATACAAAGAAACCATAAACAAAAACCATGTGCGAAAACTGGGCAAGGTAAGCCAGGTTGTTGGTCTGACCATAGAATCCATCGGGCCGGATATTAGCTTGGGCAGCACGTGCCACATAAGATCCGGCGAAAGTGATGTGCTTGCAGAAGTTGTTGGTTTTAAGGGTAGTAATATATTGTTAATGCCCTTGGGAGATGTTAGCGGAGTTAGGCCCGGTGCCGTTGTGGAAGCACAAGAAAACCCCATAACTGTAAATGTTAGCCACGATCTTCTTGGGCGCGTTTTGGACGGCATCGGTAAACCGATAGATGGCAAGCCGGAAGTAACAAACGGCAAGGATTTCCCTATAGTTAACTCGCCTCCCAACCCGCTACACCGCAACCGCATCAGCACCCCGTTGGCTCTTGGGGTAAAAGCGTTGGATGGGCTTTTAACAATCGGCAAAGGTCAGCGTGTTGGCATTTTTGCCGGTAGTGGTGTGGGTAAAAGCACACTAATGGGCATGATTGCCAGAAACACAAACGCCGATGTAAACGTAATTGCCCTTATTGGCGAGCGTGGGAGAGAGGTGCGGGAGTTTATAGAAAAGGATTTAGGCGAAGAGGGGCTAAAACGCAGTATCCTTGTGGTATCCACTAGCGACAAACCGGCTCTTGTAAGGCTAAAGGCGGCAGATGTAGCAACATCCATAGCAGAGTATTTTCGTGCAGAAGGCAAAGATGTACTCCTGCTCATGGATTCCCTGACTCGTTATGCTATGGCTCAACGAGAGATAGGGCTTGCTACAGGCGAACCTCCCGTTTCTCGTGGTTACACCCCATCTGTTTTTGCTGTAATGCCTCGCCTGTTGGAGCGAGCAGGAAACGACAGTTACGGCTCGATAACCGGTCTGTACACCGTTCTTGTGGATGGCGACGACATTACCGAACCTGTAACAGACACCGCCCGGGGCATACTGGACGGGCATATTGTACTAAACCGAAAAATAGCAAACAAAAATCACTATCCTGCTATAGATGTACTGGCTAGCGTTTCTCGTGTAATGCCCGATATTGTATCAAAGGAACATCGGTTACAGGCAAATGAGATAAAACGAGCAATGGCTCTGTACAACGAAAGCGAAGATCTAATAAATATAGGCGCTTATGTAAAGGGTAGTAACCCAAATATAGATATGGCTATAGCGAAAAACGGGCCAATAAAGGACTTTTTAACACAAGAAGTGGAAGAAAAAATACAGTTTGAAACTACGCTAGATATAATGGCGGCGATTGCTGAATAGAAGGGAGCTTAGATGGCGAAATTTATTTTTCAAATGGAGAGCATCCTTAACTTTAAAACAAGAATAGCTGAACAAAAAGAGCAGGAATACGCAAAAGCATTGCATAATCTAGCGACCCAACGAGGAATACTTGCAGGGTACTACAACGACAAAGAGCAGACAATATCTACACTGAAAGGGGAGATGGGGGTAAGGATAGCACCCTTAGATTTTAAGATTTACACAAACTATATAGAAGCGGTGAAAAAAAAGATAGAGAGGCAAAAAAAAGTAATAACAAAAGCGGAAGAATTTGCGGAAAAAAAACGCTTGGAGTTGGTCGAAGCAACAAAAGAGAAAAAGATGATGGAAAAGCTAAAAGAGAATAAATATGAAGAATTTATGGAAGAAGAAAAAAGGAATGAACAAAAACAAGTAGACGAGGTAGTAAGTTATAGATTTAAGCCGAAACCGGCATAGCAGGAGGTGAAATATGGTAGGAGCAGCACCGGCAAAAAACGCCAAAAACCTTGGCACAGCCAACGAATTCAAAGATATTAAGCCACCATCTAAGGGGAAAAAAATAATAAAGGGTATAATAATATTTACCGTTCTTGTCATAGTTTTAGGTTCGGGTACAGCTATTTTGGGGTTTAATGTTTTTAACATAAGAGATGCACATTTGCGTCCTTTTATAGAACCAATCCCATGGGTGGGCGATTTGCTCCCGGCTTTAGACGAAATGGGGCAAGTTATACCCCCGCCAACGGTGCCGGAGCTGGAAACCCAAATATTGGCACTTCAAGCAACGATAGACGCATTGGCGACAGATAACGCACAGCTAAATTCTATCGTAACGTCGCAGGCCTCCGACATCAACAGCATGGCTGCGGATTTGAGCATATTTGAAACAGAGCATGAAACATTTCAGCAGAATCAGGAAGAATTTTACAGAATGATAATTGGGGAAGCCCCGGTGGAGTTTACCCAGTTTTTTGAAGCAGTAAACCCTGCCCTGGCGGCTGAGATATACGGAGAGGTTGTTGGCACACTAGCGGCTCAGGCAGCGTTAGAAGAATATGTCGCCCTGTTTTTGGGGCTTAGCACAAGAAATGCGGCAGAGGTGTTGGAAGCTATGATAAGCGGGCAGTTGCCGTTAGTAATATCTATACTGGAAGCCCTTCCCGTTGACTCTCGGGCTACATTGGTAAACGCAATGGATGTAGAAAACAGAACACTTGTGCTTACCATGTTAGCTTTGGATATAGAGTGGTAAAAAAACGTGGGACAGCATGTGCTGTGAATGAAAATTTCTACAACTTTTTCCGACGTTTTTTGGGCTTTAAAAAATCGTTAGAAATCGCTAGAAACCGTCGGAAATGGCTTGAAATGGTTGAAAGTTGCCTTTAAAAATGCTTTTCTAATGCGAACTATGAAACACTCTATGTGATGTTTTATATAGAAAAATGTCCTATTTTTGAGTTAAACAGATATAGGGATTTGAAAGATAATCCCATTATACATTATGCTTGGTAACTAAACAAGAGAAAGATGTCCGACAGGAAACCATTCGATTAACTTGACCTTAAAAATCTGAAAATCGCAAAGTTTTTTGGGATTTTGGAATTTTGATTTTTGATAGAAATTAGGTTAATCGACTATATATACTCATGGTTTTAAAATTTTTTTGAAAGGAGGTGATAACAATGAAGGTAGAACACGCATTTTTTTCGGAAACACAAGCACCGCAATCAGGGCCAAGAAACAACGGTTTTGGTGAAGTGATTTCCTCTCTTGAGCAAGAAGGACAGCAACAACAGGCTCGTGCAGAGAGCGAAGGTTACGGAGCACCGGAGCAGGAGCAGCAAGGCAAAAACTATTGGACTGACAGCCCTGACACGCAGGAAGGACACTATCCATATGAAGAGTATAAGTACGACTACTCCTATTATAACCCGCAACAAGAGCTTGACTTAGAAGAGATTTTGCCGCCGCAAGATTACTACACACATGAGCAAGAAACAGAGCAACCATACCTATATTACCGCCCTGTTATAGAAGCTGTAGCGCAAGTGCTTGAAGTTGAGCCGCAAAAAGTTGTAGAGATTCTCGAAAAAGAAAATATACAACCGAAAGAACTGGCTCAACCAACGTACCAACACAAAGTTGTACAAGTTGCTTACCAAGCAGAAACTCCTGTGGAATTGTTGCAAGTAGAAGAAATTGCAAAAGTTTTTGCGGAGCTTACAGAGGCCGTTGAAAAAGCCGCACAGGAAATAGCTGTAAAAACATATGCTCCAGTGGCAGAGGTTGCAGTGCAAGAGCAAGCAACATCTCTGTTAGCACAGTCTAACCCGGAAAGCACACAAGTAGCTACTCAACCGGAAATATCTGTAGAGCAAAAGCAATTGACAACAACAGAGCAAACCCCGCAACAACTCCTGCAACAGCAGCAGACGGAGCAGCCGACACAGCAGCTTTTTAACAACGTTGTTGTGGAACAAGAGCAAGCTCCTGTACCCAAACCAACCCCAACCCCTACCGCGCCTAATCCACAGCCCACTGCACCGCAAATTTTGGAGCAGATACAGGGGCAGTTAATAAAACTGGTGCAAGTTGGAGCAGCAGCTGAAATGCGTTTGGTTCTTTCTCCGGAAAGTTTGGGAGAGGTGAGCCTGCGTATAGCAACCCAAAACGGTATTGTTGTAGCCCAGTTTATGGCACAAAACCAGCGGGTAAAAGAAGTGATAGAATCCAACCTAGGGCAATTGCAAGAAGAGTTGGAAAGGCAAGGGTTACAAGTTAGTGAGCTTTCTGTATCTGTAAGGCAGGAAAACCAAAGTCAGATGGATGCCTACTTGCGTGAGCAAGAAAAATCTCGCCGACGGATTAGCACAATTATACAAAATATAATTGATGAAGATGAAGAACCTGAGCAAGAAATACAGCTCGAAGGCACAACTGTAAACTTGCGAGCTTAGTCCAGCATCATCTAACATCAAGGCTTACAAATACAACAAGAAAGGAGGAAAACACAAACATGGGACCAGACAATATTCAAACTGAAACTTGGCAATACATATCCAATTTTATGCGAGAAGAAAACCAACGCAGTGTAGGGGATAACGAGCTAGATAGAGATGCCTTTATGCGTTTACTTGTTACTCAACTGCAATTTCAAGACCCTCTTAACCCAATGGATGATACCCAGTTCATAGCCCAGCTTGCCCAGTTCTCGTCACTTGAGCAAATGCAGCAAATGAACAACAACACCCTGCGTAGCCAGGCATATGGCATGATAAACCGGGAAGTTGCCGCAGTGGTAAGGAACGAAGCCACAAACACATCAGAGGAAGTGGTGGGGATTGTTCTTTCTACAATCATACGCGGTGGGAGTCCCTATTTACGCATAGAGGACTTAGTTTCCGGAGGACTTAGAGATGTTTCTGTACACGATGTACGCTACGTTGGCTCCGATATTATACCGGATATGTTGTCCAGTATTCTACTATCATCCAGCATTAACCAAAACGTGCAACTTATTGGTCAACATGCACAATTTTTGGTGAGAGATGCGGAAGGGTATGTAACACATTTCCTTGAGGGGCGTATAGATTCTCTGCGTTTTGATGGTAACCGCGGGCTATTGCTAATGGTAGGCAACAGAGAAGTTTCAGCAGGCCAAATAATAGAGATTGCACCGGGTCCAATGCTTATGGGCAGAGAAATAACCGGGCAAAACTTTATGGCAGAGCCGCCAGCCCCAATAACAGGAAGCATAGAAGAAGTGCTTGTACAGGGCAACAACTTTAATGTAAGCGTAAGAGCTGCCGATGGCACATTAGGTGCAATAATGGTAGACAATATCCAAACTCTATCTGCCGCCATGCGTCATGTTGGTACAACGTTTAGCAGGGGAGCTATTACCGGACAGGTATCAGGGATAGAGATAAGAACAGGACAAGTGTACTTAACAATAAACACAGCAGATCCGGACAACCCGGTAGTAACATTACCATTTATAGAGCCGGAAGAATAAAGGAAGGGGAGGTGTGATGTTATGCAAAATATACAAAATATACAAAACGTAAATAAAATCACAACAAATAATCCTTATACCCCCTCTGCACCTTCTTTGCAAAATACAGGCTTTAAAGACCTGTTGGAACAAGAGATAAAGTTTTCCAAACATGCAAATATGCGCTTAAATGACAGGGAGATAAACCTTTCCGGAGAGCAGTTGCAACGGTTGGAAAACGGGATAGACAGTGCAAGGCAAAAGGGGATAAGGGACTCTCTTGTGCTTGTAGATAATGTAGCCCTTGTTGTAAATGTAAACTCTAAAACAGTTATAACGGCACTAGAAAAAGAGCAACAAAATATTTTTACCAATATAGACGGTGCTGTGATAGTATAAAGCCGGACTATAAAAGAGGCTTTGTTTCTCTTGAATGACAGAAAGGGAAAAACAGCACAGAAACTGCGGGGCAAGCCCCGCACCCCGCTGGGGGGTGGGGGACAAAGCCCCCCAAAAAACAAAAACAAAATTTTTTCGAGGAGGAATTCGCTTTATGATGCGATCAATGTTTTCTGGTGTTTCCGGATTACGTATACACCAGACAAGAATGGATGTGGTTGCCCACAACATATCAAACGTTAATACAGTAGGTTTCAAGGGTAGCCGTGCTCTTTTTAGCGATGTTTTTAGTCAAACGGTAGCCAACGCCAGTGGTCCTGCCCCCGGGTTGGGGCGTGGTGGTGTAAACCCAATGCAGATTGGTTTGGGTGGTGATGTTTCATCTATAGACAGGATGATGACCCAAGGTGCGGCACAACGTACCGACCACAACTTTGATCTAATGTTGGAAGGTAGTGGGTTTTTTATAGTTGGAGATGCTAGCGGCACCTTTTTCACAAGAGCAGGAGCGTTGCGGTTGGATAGGGATATGAACCTGACCATTGCCAATGGTATGATGGTGCAGGGTTGGCGTATAAACGAAAACACAGCAGCAGAAACGGAAGCGGATCGTTGGCAAGTGAACCGCGGTCCCGTACAGGGCATACACCTAACCCCAACAGATATGTTTGCTCCACCCCAACGCACAACAGATATACGTTTTTCCGGCAACTTGCTACCGGGTGCCGGGGTGCCGCAAGTTTTGAGCATGAATTTTCACGATAGCATAGGTAATGTGCATACCCTGATGGTACATGCTACAGAAGGAACGGGAAGTGAGTGGGCAATTGAAATACAAGACCCTCGCCCGCAAATACCTGCACCTGTTCCGGCATGGGATGCGGGGGTTCGTACACTAGCCATTACATTTGATGCAAATGGTATAATGAACCTAGCCCCCGATGTTGCTGCCAACCCGATAGGTCCTGGTGGTGCAAACTTTGATGTTGATGATAGAGCTGCCGCCACCGACCCATGGCCAGGCACGGTTACCTTTACACTACCGGATTTCATAATAGAACACTTTTTGGGAGCTGATTCAATAACAGAAATTGGCACGACTGGGGCTGCCCCTGGCGAGCTCACACTAAATTTTGGTGGTCTTGTACAGTTTGGCAACACCCGTCCGGATGCCCAATCGGTAGACTGGGACGGTAGACCGGCAGGTCGGTTAATGGATTTGGCGGTTGGTCAAGACGGTGTTGTTATGGGTATATACGATAACGGCGACCAGCGATCCCTATGGCAGATCCCCATTGCCGAGTTCGATAACCCGGCAGGGTTGGAAAGTATCGGCGGTAGCCTGTTTACAGCCACAGCCAACTCCGGTCAGTTTGATGGGATTGGTGTAGACGGCGTTATGCGTGGTGGTGTGTTGGAAATGAGCAATGTGGATCTCTCCGCAGAGTTTACCGACATGATAATAACACAACGCGGTTTCCAAGCTAACTCCCGTATAATAGGCACATCAGACGAAATGTTACAAGTTTTGGTTAACTTATAGTCCGGATAGTCCGAATATTTTGGATGACAGAAATCAGAGGTCATACTAATCTCGATTAAAATCATGGTCTAGCTTTGCGAAAAAGTAGCGAAAAATAAATTTTTCATAAACGCTCGCTAGCTCATGTATTAATCTGAGATTAGTAAAATTAGTATCAGTTAGTAGAAATTAGACAACAGGGGGGGTATAATTTCTAAAAATCTGACTTCTAAAAATCTGATTTCTGCCTTCCGATTTAAATTTTGGGCAAATTCCACAAAAATAATGTGCAAATAGAAGGTATAATATGATAAAAATTACAAGACTCAACGACACTGAACTAACATTAAACAACGATTTGATAGAATTTATCGAAGCGACCCCCGACACTACCATAACAATGTCCACCGGCAAAAAAATTATCGCAAAAGAAAGCATAGACGATATTATAAGTAAAATAATGACATTTAAGGCAGAAATCCGTCGAATACAGTAATGTAAGGCTTAAAAGAGGATTTGAAACGAATTTTTGCCTCTTGCAACATGGCAGTTTTTTTGGTAATATTAGCTGTGGACAAAATTGAAGAATTTTTTCAATTTATTTTCAGTTTATCTTCAACTTATAAATTTATAAAAGAACACAAAAAATCAAGATTGTAAAAAAATGTAGAAGAAACCGTAAAAAAAACAAAAGGAGAATCACCATGGAACTCGGTTCAATAATAGGTCTGATAGCAGGAGGTTTAGCTATAGTCTTTAGTATGCTTGCCGGTGCAGGTTGGGATGTGGGTATGGCTGTTGAAGCCTTCGTAGATCCTCCCTCGCTAATCATTGTTTTTGGTGGAACTTTTGGGGCTATGTTTATAGCGTATCCTCTCAAAAATGTTTTGCTTGGCTTTAAAGCATTCACGAAAATATTTTTGCCGGGAAAAATGGATCCCGGAGCTTCCATAAAAGAAATTGTGGAATTGGCAAACCTTGCCCGTAGAGAGGGCATACTGGCATTGGAAGAACGAGCAGGTAGCATGGAAGACCCTTTTTTGAAAAAAGGTATAATGTTAATAGTTGATGGTACCGACCCAAGCCTTGTGCGTAGCATACTTGAAACAGAAATGACGTATATAGAAGCACGGCACTCAAACGGACGCGGTGTTTGGGGTTACATGGCATCTGCCGCTCCGGCTTGGGGTATGGTTGGAACGTTTATCGGTCTTATACTTATGCTTCTTAACCTGGACGACCCCGATGCACTGGGGCCCGGTATGGCAACAGCCCTTATAACAACGTTCTATGGTGCGATAGTCGCAAACTATTTGGCAGCTCCCATAGAAAATAAGCTGAAATTCTTCAATGCAGAGGAAATTATACTGAAAGAGATTTTGGTGGAAGGTATGCTCTCTATACAAGCCGGTGAAAACCCGCGTATAATTGAAGAAAAATTAAAATCGTTCCTGTCCCCAACCTTGCGTGCATTGATAGGGGAAGGTGACGGAGGAGGTGGCTCATAATGGCAAAAGCAAAAAAGCAAGAAGAGCCAAAAGCCGGCTCTCCCGCTTGGATGACATCCTTTAGTGATATGATGAGTTTGTTGCTTTGCTTCTTTGTTCTATTGTTTGCGATGAGCGAAACAGAGATTAGCGAAGACGCTTTAGCGGCAATTTTGGCGGCGTTTGGCAACCCTCATTTTCACCCCCAAATTGCTGTGGTGCAGCCGGAAAACAACCCAGGGCTTGGACAAATGTTTAATGCGGGCATGATGAACATGCCCTCCATACCAAGCGGTATGCAACAAGGCGAAGGTACAGCCCAAGGTCAAGTTGCTCAAACCACGCCTGCAGAGGTTCAAATGGCTATGCAGGCTATGGTGAGCGACTTTATAACATACTTTACAGAAAGCCCAAACCCACTCGCAGATCAGGTGGATGTAGCACTGATAGACGATACTATAGTCCTTAGTTTCACAGATAACATGCTTTTTGCTACAGGCAGTGACATTCTTAATCCACTTACCATAGAGATATTGGATTATGTGGGAAGTGTGCTACTCGATTATCCCGAGTTTATGATAGGGGTATACGGTCACACAGACAATGTACCTATAAGCACTCCAATATTTAGGGACAACTACTGGCTTGGCTTTGGCAGGGCAATGTCTGTAAGAAACCACTTTGTTAACAATCATGGTATAGACCATATGAGGGTACGCCCTAACTCTTATGGAGAATACCGCCCAATAGCACCAAACGATACAGAAGAGGGGCGTGCCCTTAACCGTAGGGTAGAAATTATTATTTCGGCACCAAACTAATAAAAAACAGCAAAGGAGTGATAAAGCATGAATGAAGATCAAAACGTAGAAGCCGTAGTGGCAGCGCCGAGCGGTAACAAAAAAATGATGTTCCTGATAGTAGGGTTATTAGTTTTATTGATTGGTGTAGTGGTAGCGGTAGCTATTTATATCGTTAGTGTTATTGGTCAAACAGAAGCTCCTGTGGTAATAATAGATCAAGTTATCCCGGCTGCAACTGTAGAAGATACAGAGTTTGTCTCTATCGGACACCCAATAAACACAAACTTACTAACAGGTGCAGACGGTCGCAACATGGCGATTACCCTAAACTTTAACATAGGTATAAACTATGGCCAAGATGGGGGTCCCGAGCTTGTAGACATAATGAGTAGTGCTGAACCTGTGGTACGCAACACTGCTCTTAGCGTTGTTAGAGACATGACTGCTGTGGAAGTTAACAGCAGAGACGGTGCAACAATGATAGCGAGCGAGATACAGCGTCGCTTGCAAGAAGAGTTTCAAACCAACCTTATTACTGGTGTATTCATAATAGATATTTTTACCGCCCCTAGTGGGTGACAAATAAGGTATCTATAATTTCTAATAGCAAGTAGGTGATAAAAAATGGGTGGAGATGTTCTGTCCCAAGAGGAAATAGATGCGTTACTTAATGCCTATACTAGTGGCAATCAAGAGGATATTCCGGGTCCGCCGGAAGCTACGGGACCAATAGCCTCAGACTACAATTTTTCCAGACCATCAAAATTTAATAGGGAACAGCTAAGGACTCTAGAGGTAATATTTGATAATTATAGTAGAGAACTGACATCCTTTCTTACTGGCTACTTGCGTTCCACAGTAGAAATCGAGGTTATTAACAGTGAGCAAATAACCTACAAAGATTTTTCCATGAGTTTAGCTAACCCTACCATACTCTCCATTGTGGATTTTGAACCTTTTAAAGGTTCTATCATATTGGAGATGAGCTCAAACGTTGGCTATGCGATTATAGACAGGATATTGGGCGGTCAAGGACTCCCACTTAGTGGGATTAGAGAGCTGTCTGATATAGAAAAAATACTACTGGAAAGGGTGTTTTCCCAAATGCTGGGTCTTATCCCCGAAGCATGGGAAAAGGTGGCAGTAGTAAACCCTAGGCTTACACAAATAGAAACAAATGTGCAGTTTGCCCAAGTTCTCCCTCCAAACGAGATGACAGCGTTAATAACCTTAGATGTGTCTGTTGGCTCCGCAAAGGGTTTTGTGAATTTTTGTATACCCCATGTGGTTATAGCACCAATTTCACAAAAATTAAGCTCCACTAACTGGTTTTCTTCCGCTGAAGATTACGATGAAAACTCTCATTATAAACAGCAGTTAGAGTACAGACTAGAAAACACTTTTGTGGATGTCTCTGCTGTAGTGGGACGCACAACCATTATGGTGAGTGATTTCGTAAATATGCAAACAGGGGATATAATACCCCTGGATAGCTATATTAACTCTAACTTTAGTGTTATGGTAGGCAATTTGCTGAAATTTAATGCAAAGCCGGGCATAAGCAGGGGGAAAAATGCAGTGCAAATAACATCACTAATAAGAAGGGAGGATTAGTTTAATGTCAGAAATGCTTTCTCAGGATGAGATGGATGCTTTGCTTTCTCCAAGTGAAGTAGTTTTATCTGATACACAAAAGGACATTCTTGGCGAAGTAGGTAACATAAGTATGGGTACCTCTGCCACGACACTGTCTACTTTGCTTAACCAAAAAGTTGAGATTACCACCCCAAAAGTAGAAGTTGTTGGATGGGCTGCGATCTCCGCTAAATATGATAGGCCTTGTGTTGGTGTAAAGATAGATTATACTTTTGGGATAAAGGGAAGTAATGTACTTATACTTAAAAATACCGATGTAAAAATAATAGCCGATCTTATGATGGGAGGTTCCGGTCAGATAAGTGACGAAAGTGAACTCACAGAGATAGATTTGAGTGCTATTGGAGAGGCAATGAACCAGATGATTGGTTCATCTTCCACATCTCTTTCATCATTTATAGGCGGAAAGATAGATATAGCGACTCCGAAGGCCTTTCAAATAGACTTTTCTGATGAGGATTTTGCGGTTAATTTGGGCTTTGTAGAAGAGCCGATAGTAGCAATCACTTTTAGTCTTGAGATTGGAACATTGCTTAGAAGTGAAATTATACAAATTTACCCTGTGGACTTTGCACTAGATGTTACGGATCGCTTGCAGGATAGCTTCACTAATTTGCCCGGCGATGCGTCACAGCAACAGCAACAGCAAGCACCGCAGCAACAAGCGCCGCCACAACAGCCACCACCGCAACAGCAGCAGCAATATATGCCACCGCCACAACAACAACAACAATACATGCCACCACCGCAACAGCAACAGCAGTACATGCCACCACCACAATATTACAATCCACAACAACAGATGGAGGGTCAACCTCATATGGGATATGTACATGATCCATATCAACAACAAATGCAAGGCCAATTTAATCCTCAAGCAAATGTAAATGCGAAACCGGCTCAGTTTCAAGCATTTGATATGTCTGCTGTAGCACAGCAAAAAGAAAATATAGATATATTGATGGACGTACCTTTAGAGGTGACGGTAGAGCTTGGTAAAACGAGCAAGAGAATAAAAGAAATTTTGGAGTTTTCTCCGGGAACGATAATAGAGTTAGATAAACTTGCCGGTGAACCAATAGATATTTTGGTAAATGGGAAATATGTAGCAAAAGGCGAAGTAGTGGTTATAGATGAAAACTTTGGTATTAGGGTAACAAGTATTATTAATCCTGAATTTAGGATATAGTAAAGGAGTGTACAGTAAATGTCTAAAAACATACTTTTAGTAGACGATGCGGCTTTCATGAGAATGATGCTTAAAGATATTTTAACTAAAAACGGCTATGCCATAGTAGGTGAAGCCGAAAACGGCTTACAGGCCATAGAAAAATATAAAGAACTAAAGCCTAATCTCACTATATTAGATATAACCATGCCTGAAATGGATGGTATAGCTGCTGCAAAAGGCATAAAGGCAGCCGATCCAAATGCCCTTATCGTTATGTGTTCCGCCATGGGTCAACAGTCCATGGTAGTTGAAAGCATACAAGCAGGTGCAAGGGATTTTATTGTTAAACCCTTCCAACCCACTAGGGTGTTGGAAGCTGTGCAAAAGGTTATTGGGTAATGCCAGGGTTTATGACTCTTACCCAAACGTTTGGGTTTTTGTTGGCATTGGCTTTTGTTGTGGTACTTGCAATTTTTGTTACTCGCTTTGTAGCCGGTCAAAGGCTACGGGGGTTTAACAATAGAAATATAAAAATAATAGAAAGTATTGGCGTTGGTCATCAAGGCAGTATTTGCATTTTACAGATAGGCACAAATTATATACTTGTTGGCATTACAAAAGAAAATATCACCTTTTTGCAAAATGTGGATAGTAACAATATAACGGTGTCACCGATGGAAAATTTTCAGACACCTTTCAAAAAATATCTGGATGGATATACGAGAAAAGGCGAGCAGGATGACAGTAAAGAATAGTTTTTTTATAGTGGCTTTATTATTTTTTGTTTTTTTTACTACCCAAACTGTAAGAGCCGCAAATATTCAAGACCTTATAGACCAAAACGTTATAGATCCACAAACAATACAAGATTGGTTAGCAGAGCAAGAGCTGGATCCACTGTTCACGATAGATTTTGCGGGAGAGTCAATACAGGCTTCTTCTGCCGTGCAGTTGATATTTTTGTTTACACTGATTGCCTTAGCTCCAACATTGCTCATAATGATAACATCCTTCACAAGGATAATTATTGTGTTGCATTTTTTGCGTTCCGCATTAGGCACAGGTCAAATGCCGCCAAATCAGATTTTAATTGGTTTGGCCCTTTTTCTAACATTCTTTATCATGGGCTCTACTTTTATGCAAGTCCAGGAAGAGGCTTTTGCACCCTATACCGCAGGCGAGATAACACAGGCAGAGGCGTTGGAAATAGGTATACAACCCTTTAGGGAATTTATGCTCCGCAACATAGACTTGACCAATTTGGCTTTTTTTGCTGGTCTTGCCGAAGAACCAATAACGACTTACGAAGATGTGTCGTTGCGCGTTCTTATACCGGCATTTATTTTGGGAGAGCTTGTTAGAGGGTTTTTGTTTGGTTTTTTCCTGTTTATACCTTTCATAGTTATAGATATGATTGTGGCATCTGTGCTTATGGGAATGGGTATGATGATGTTGCCTCCGGCAATGATTAGTACACCATTTAAGTTGTTGCTCTTCATACTGGTAGATGGGTGGTCTCTTGTTATAGAGATTTTAATAGACACATTTTATATGTGACGGAGGTAGTATGTCGCAAGAACTTGTAATAGATATTTTGCAAAATGCCATTTTGACTGTTATTGCTGTTGGTGCACCGCCGCTTGTTATAGGTCTTACTGTTGGTATTTTAGTTAGCATTTTCCAAGCGGTTACATCCATACAAGAACCTACAATGGCTTTTGTGCCGAAAATTATTGCTGTTCTTTTTTCAATAATATTTTTTGGCTACTTTATGGTAAATTCATTACAAGAATTTACAATAGCACTGTTTGAAACCATACCAGGGGTTATACATAGCGTTGGGCAATAACAACAATGAATGAGTTTTTTTTAGATGATTTATACTTTCTGATTGAAATATTTGAAAATATAGAACTTTTTCTTTTGATAATTGTTAGGCTTGTTGGTTTTTTTGTAATATTGCCCATATTCTCCAGTGGTAATATACCGACAGTTATACGCATGGCGGCTACTGTTGGGTTTGCTTTTATGATATATACTAGCGGTATTTACAGCAGTGCAGATATTGCGATAGACGATAGTATAGTAGCTTTTACTTGGCTTGTTGTTACAGAATTTTTAATTGGCTTTACTTTGGCGTATGTTGTTTATGTTATACTTACTATAGCATACTTGATTGGTCAGTTTATTGACGATTCTGTTGGTTTTAACATGATTAGTATGGTAGACCCATCCGGGGAGATACAAGTTCCCGTTATGGGGAATCTGTTATACTTGATGTTGTTAACACTGCTTGTGATAACGGGTGGGCTGAACCGTATATTGATGACTTTTTTTCATGGGTTTCAGCTTATACCACTCGGCACTGTAGCATTTTTTGAACAACCCGGTATTCCTCAATTTGTAATTTCCCTGATTGTTTCTACACTTTATCTAGCTTTCCAAATAGCCATGCCGATTGTTGGGGGAACTCTCGTAATAAATATGGGGTTGGGTCTGTTGCTGAAATCTATGCCGCAAATGAATATGTTTGTGGTAGGTATACCTGTCCGTATGACACTGGCAATATTGATGGTGTTTGTGATGATACCGGTTTTCGCTAGTGTTTTTGGCACTTTCTTTTATCTTGCTTTTGATGCTTTGGAAACAATAATAGTCTACTTTATGGCTCAGTTGGTTAATTAAGGGGCTAATGAAGTTAATTGGAAAGAATTAGTGGGGCTAATTATGAAAGATAGCATGGAATATAATATGAAAGATAGTATAAAAAATAGTATGCTATTAAAAATAAATCTGAGTCTTTTCGTGGGTGAAAAGACAGAAAAGGCTACCCCGAAAAAACGCAGTAAATCCAGAGATGAGGGTCAAGTTGCGAAGAGTCAAGAAATATCTACTGCTTTTACTTATATTGTAGGTTTCTTTAGTTTCCAGCTTTTTGCAATGCACATCCTTACAGGCGTAACCGGTGTTTTTCACACTGTGTTTAACCAGTGGCTAATGTATGAAAATATCCAGGATGCTCATTTTGCGGCTGATCTTCTTGCGTATATGTTTACGCAGGTTTTGCTTATTGGTGCCCCTTTGTTGGCTATAACCCTTGTTTTTACAATTGTTGTGAATTTGATTCAGGTTGGTTGGAATCCAACATGGAAGCCGGTTATACCACCGAAATTTAACAAAATAAATCCTATTTCAGGTTTAAAAAGAATGTTTTCCCTGCGTTCTTTAATGGAGCTTGTAAAATCTCTTTTGAAAATAACTGTTATTGGTTTGGTTGTCTTTTTCTTTTTAGCCAATGAAATAGAAAATATATTGCTAATTATGCAGATGTCTGTTTTGAACAGTATTACATATATTGGAAGCCTTTTGGTTAGATTAGGGATTACTATAGGTGCATGGTTTATATTTATCGCCGCGATAGACTATGCTTTTCAAAAGTACAAACATGAAAAAGATTTGCGGATGAGCAAGCAAGAAAAAAAGGACGAGTTTAAACAGACCGAAGGTGATCCGCAAATTAAAAGGGCTATCCGCAGAAGAATGCAGGAGGCGGGTATGCGACGCATGATGCAAGGTATACCACAAGCCGATGTTATTATTACAAACCCTACCCACTACGCTGTTGCTCTGTCATATGATAGGGAAAGTGCGGCAACTGCTCCGCGGGTGGTTGCGAAAGGTATAGACCATCTGGCGAAACGTATACAAACCATTGGGAGGGAAAACAATATCCCATTGGTGGAGAATGTGCAATTGGCAAGAGCGTTGTATGCCGCTGTAGAAGTTGGACAGGAAATACCGGAAGAGCTTTATAAAGCAGTAGCAGAAGTTCTTGCCTATGTATATAGATTGAAAAATGTAGCTTAATCTCCCTATACAGCTATTCCACGAAATTCTGACCCTTTTTAAAATAAAGCTGAGTGGGATAGCTCCCTAAATTTAGTAGTTTTAGCGTAGCTTTAAGTAATTAATTTAAAATGTAACTGCTATAGCAGGAGGCAAAATGAGATTTAAAGAAGCACTATTAGGAGTTTTTGTAATTGCCTTAATTGGTGTAATAATAATACCACCCACCCCCCCTCTTATGGACTTTTTGCTTATTGTTAACATAATGATAAGCATGATTGTTTTGCTTGATGCGTTATATTCAAAGGAAGCATTACAAATGTCTATGTTTCCTACTATAATTTTAATTATGACACTGTTTAGGGTGGTCCTTAACCTTTCCGCTACCCGGCTTATTTTGGGTGAGGGCTATGCCGGTGTAGTAATAGACACGTTTGGGGCTTTTGTTGTTGGTGGCAACTTGGTTGTGGGTATTGTTATTTTTACTATTTTGGTTATTGTAAACTTTTTGGTTATAACAAAAGGTGCTGAAAGGGTTGCAGAAGTTGGGGCTCGTTTTACCTTAGACGCTATGCCGGGAAAGCAAATGGCTATAGATGCCGACCTTAACACAGGAATTATAGATGAAAAAGAGGCCAAAGAGCGTCGTATAAAAATTCAAGAAGAGGCTAACTTTTATGGTAATATGGATGGTGCGACAAAGTTTGTAAAAGGTGATGCCATTGCTGCCATACTTATTACCCTTGTAAACCTTATTGCTGGTACTGTAATAGGGGCGCTCGGGGTTGGAACTGGTGAGGCATTGCCGTTAGGAGAGGCTTTTGCACTATATTCACTTATGACAATTGGTGATGGTTTGGTAGGTCAGATTCCTGCACTGCTTATGAGTGTAGCAACCGGATTCATCGTTACAAAAGCAGCAGGAGAAAGTGATGTTTCATCTACCCTGGGCAAGCAGCTTTTCGGACAACCAATCGCCATGTATATAGCCGGTGTAGCAATGATTGGTATTGGGTTACTCACCCCAATGAACACAGCTATTTTTCTAGGTTTTGGTGGTGCTCTACTTTATATGGCAACTGTTATTCGTAGAAGAGAGCAGGTTGTTGCACTGGAAGAGGAGCTGGCAGTAGGAGATGAAGATGTGGAATCCGCAAGAAGACCGGAAAATGTTGTATCTTTGCTTAATGTAGAGTCTATACTACTTGTTTTTGGATACGGTCTTATACCGTTGGTAGATGCAAATCAAGGAGGCGACTTGTTAGATAGGGTTGTTATGATACGCCGTCAAATTGTTATGGAGCTTGGGGCTATTGTCCCTATTATCCGCTTGCGAGATGACATTAAACTTCCACCCAACCAATACAAAATCTTTATAAAGGGGGCAGAGGTTGCCGGTAGTGATATATTGTTTGATCACTATATGGCTATGAACCCCGGTTATGTAGAGGAAGAAATAGATGGTATAGAAACTGTAGAACCGTACCTTGGTTTGCCGGCACTGTGGATAAATGAAAGCCAAAGGGAGCGAGCTGAAGCCTTGGGATACACTGTTGTGGACGCTCCGGCTATTATTGCGACTCATCTTACAGAAGTTATTAGAGATAATCTTGCAGAACTGTTAACAAGGCAAGATGTGCAGGTGCTTATTGATAATGTGCGGGAAACCCACCCTGTATTGTTGGATGAGCTTATACCAAAACTTATGACAGTTGGGGAAGTACAAAAGGTGCTTGCTAATCTACTTAGAGAAAGTATATCTATAAGAGATTTGGTGACAATATTGGAAACATTGGCAGATTATGCAACAGCTACCCGCGATCCGGATATGTTAACGGAATATGTACGCCAGGCACTTCGTCGTTCAATATCCCAACGCTACTTTGATAGTGAGATGAACACAGTAATCACATTAGATCCGGAGCTTGAGCAACAAATAATGGGTAATGTGCAGCAAACAGAGCAAGGCTCATATATTGCTCTTGACCCGACAACAACTCAAAAGATATTTGATAGTCTAAACAAAGAAGTTGTTAAGCTAACATCTATGGGCATTACACCCATTATATTAACTTCGCCGATTGTCCGAACATATTTTAAAAGGTTAGTAGAGCAAAACGTGCCGGATTTGGTTGTTTTAAGTTACAATGAGCTGGAACCAACTGCGGATATTCAGTCTGTAGGTATGGTGAGTGTGTAATCTATGAAAATAAAAAAAGTTGTTGCTAAAACAGAAAGAGAAGCTGTAGACAAAATAAAAGAGATTTGCGGTCCAAGCGCTTTGATACTTGATATAAAAAAACAGCCTGACACCGGGTTTCTTTGGTTCAAAAAAAAAGGCGGATATATTGTTACTGCCGCCTATGAAGTGGACGAGTCAAAAAATGTCGCAGATGATCTGTTTGAAGCTAGGTTGCAGGCAGAAGAAGAAATAAAGGAAGAAATAAAAAAGGATATAATAAAAGAAGAGATAAAAAAAGCGATAAAAGAAGAAATAAAGAAGGAAATAAAAGAAGAAACGACAACAGATGATGAAATAGAAGTTGAAAGAAAAGTTGAAAGAGAAACCGAAAGAGAAAAAGAAACCGAGATAGCCGAAACACCTAAAGAGGCTGAAAGAAAAGACGAAGCAGATCAAGTAGTGGCCAACGGCTCCGAGGCGAAAGAAGCACAAGATTCGGCAGCAGAACACCAGCGTATACAATATTTGGAAAGCATGTTGGAAGGTATGTCTCGTCGCCTTAGTGCATCGGAGTTTAAAGAAAACACGTACCGTATATTTGAAAATCGCATAATACAAAACTTTTATGAAGCCCTGATAAACCAAGGTGTGCTTGACAATATTGCAAGAGAAGTGCTGTCTCGAGTTATAAACTCTGTTGAGAGCGAAAAAACGCTGAATATATCGTTTGTGGCTGCACAAGTTTACAATACAATATTAAGCACAATAAAAGAACCCTCTCCAATAATTAGACAAGATGATGCAATGTTTGTGTTTTTTGTCGGACCTACCGGAGTGGGAAAAACTACTACTATTGCTAAGCTGGCTTCCCGTCTTGTTTTGGAGCAAAATGTAAAAGTTGGCCTTATTACAGCGGATACGTATCGTATAGCTGCTGTTGAGCAGTTGAAAGTGTATGCGGAAATATTGAACCTTGATATAGGTGTAGTTTACGAAAAAGGCGATTTTATAAATATTGCAGGGCAAATGCGGTTGACAAAAGACATTGTTTTTGTAGATACTGCCGGTCGCTCTCACAAAAACAAAGGTAATTTGTTGGATTTAAAAGAACTCATTGACGAATCGCCGGATAACAGCGAAAAGTATTTGGTTCTTAGCATGACGACAAAATATGAAGATTTGGTCAACATAATAAGCACATATTCAGATATTGGTATATTTAGGCTTATATTAACAAAGTTTGACGAAACAACAAGCTACGGCAGTATATTTAATCTTTGCTACACAATGGGGTTGGAAGTAGTATATATTACAACAGGGCAGAACGTGCCTGATGATATAGAACTTCTTAGACCAGAAAAGATAGCAAAAGCATTGCTGGGATTAGAAACGGGGTTATGATGGATCAAGCCAACAAGCTTCGCGATTTGGTATATACAAAAAATATAGAAAAGACTTTTTCCTTTAAAAATCGCCTAATAACTGTTACTAGCGGAAAAGGCGGAGTAGGGAAAAGTAATTTCACCCTGAACTTGGCTATTTGTCTTAGCAAAGCAGGTAACAGGGTGATTATAATAGACGCTGATTTTGCTATGGCAAATATAGAGGTACTCTTTGGGGTTGTACCCGGAAAATCTCTGCTAAATGTGTTGCGGGGAGAAAGTACGATCAGCGAAATAATAATTGATGGACCGGCAGGAATCTCTCTTGTTTCCGGGGGTTCCGGATTTGCGGATTTGGCCGCTCTAAATGAAAAGCAAGTAGACTTTTTTTTGGAAAGTTTTACATATTTTGATGAAAACTACGATATTGTACTTATAGATACAGGTGCGGGAGCTTCTCATCAAGTTATTAATATGGTAAAGGCATCTCAGGAGACGATAATAATAACGACTCCTGAACCAACGGCTCTTACAGATGCTTATGCTATGATAAAAATATTAAAAAGCCTAAAAACAATGCCGGAAATGTTTATAGTGATAAACCGTATAGATAACCGCAGAGAAGGGGAAGAGATTTATTCTAAGCTAAATAGAGTAAGTCACAGATTTTTAGGGTTAGAGCTAAAGTTGTTAGGCTTTATACCGGACGACAATTTTTTGTTAAGAGCTGTGAAAAAACAAGAACCTCTTAACTTGCTGTATCCAAAATCTCCTTCTGCAAAGAGTATACAGGAAATTTGTAACATGCTCCTTAGCTCGGAGAACAGATTTGCAACCGGGAGTGGCACACGGAGCTTTATTGATAGATTTTTGAGCTTGTTTTCAAGGTAGGAGACATAAGGGAAATAAGGGCAGTAAGGACAATGAGAAACATTAAGAACCATTCAACATATCATATAGAAAAATAGAAAAATAGAAAAAAACACCAAAAACAAAAAAAATTTGTTTTTGCACAACCAAATCGGAGGTAAACATGAATGATTTTAAATTAAACGAAATGCATTTTAGTGCCTTGCAGGAACTGGGTAATATTGGGGCAGGAAATGCCGTTACATCCTTAGCTACAATGCTTGGACGCAAAATAGACATGAAAGTGCCAAATGTTCAAGTGTTGGACTTTAAACAAATAAGCCATATTATTGGTGGTCCGGAAAACCCCGTTGCTGCCGTCCTCGTTAATATTAATAGCGAAAACATAAACGGGATGATGATGTTTATTGTTGAGCTTGAAAAGTCTCATGTGCTTATTGGTGCACTTATGCAACGAGAAACTAAAGAGCTAGGAGAAATAGAGATGAGTGCCTTGCAAGAAGTAGGGAATATACTTACCGGTTCTTATTTAGGTGCACTCTCAACAATTTTTGGTACCACTGTAGATATGTCGGTTCCTTATTTGTCTATAGATATGGCAGGTTCTGTACTTAGTGTACCGGCTATAGAGTTTGCAAAAGTGGCAGACAGTGCACTATTTATCGAATCTCTTTTCGATGCTGATGAAGGCGATATTAGTGGCTATTTTATTTTGGTACCTGACCAAGACTCTTTCAGATTCATTTTTGGGAAGATGGGTCTGGGAATTTAAAGGGAGGCATGAAATGACAAAGAATGTTATTATTGTCGGAATGGCCGACTTAAATGTAATGCGTAACCCAGGCATGCTAACTACTTTAGGACTCGGTTCTTGTGTGGGTCTTAATCTTTATGATCCATCTACTAAAATTTGTGGTATGGCACATATAATGCTACCCGACAGTAAAACTATAAAAAATAACTCTAACAGGGCAAAGTTCGTGGACACTGCCACCATGGATCTTCTTGCCCGCATGAAAGCTGCCGGAGCAAATCTCCGTGGTCTTAAAGCAAAGGTGGCAGGTGGGGCTCAAATGTTTGCTTTAAACACAGCTAACGAGAGCATGAAAATAGGTCAGCGCAACTCGGATGCATTGCTAAAGCTACTTAAAAGCCTCAATATACCGGTTATTGCGAAGGATGTAGGCCTTAACTATGGGCGTACAATTGAGCTATATACAGAAGACGGTCGTCTTGTTATTAAAACAATAGGCCACGGCACAAAGACAATTTAAGAGGGGGTTTATTTGAAATGGGTAAATTTTTAGAAAAACTGGAAATTTATACCGCAATAATAACAGGAATAGTGGTTACCCTTGTTCTTTTGCTTCAACCTCATGTTGCTATGCCGACGATGTTGCTAAGGCTAATAGCTTTTCTTTCGCTTGCTTATTTTTGTGGCTATGGTCTAAAAATATATTTTGTTAAAAAAGTTGTGCCACCGGAAGAGGAAGAGGAGGAGGAAACAGAAGGCGAAGAAGGTGAGGAAGAAGGAGAAGAACCGGAAGGAGAAGAAGAGGAAGAAGGAAAAGAAGAAGAAGAAAAGGAAGAAAAGGAAGAAGAAGTAGAAGAAGGTGAGGGTACACCGCAAGAAAATTCAACAGGATATGATGTAAGTAAAGTTTTGGAAAGAATAGGTAGGAGAAACGGCAAAAAGCCCAAGGCTGAAGGAGGCGAGGGCACACCGGAAGAAGGCTCGGAGGAAAATCAAAAAGAAGAGAAGAAAAGAAAAACCAGAAAAAGAAGAGATAGAAAAAATGATAAAAAGCCCAATGACGAAGAAGACGATCCCTTGGATCAGTTGCTGAATCCGGATGACACGGATATATAGTGCTTTTGAAAATTCTAAATTACAGAAAGCAAATTAGTTTTTTTGATTTATAAAGAGGCAACAAAAAGTTAAATCGCTATAGTGAAAAAGTTAGTGCGTTGTATAGGTGACTAATGGAAAATATTGCAGCAGTTTGGGAGCGTTACGCCACTACCAAAGATAAAAAATTGAGAGATATTCTTATTGTGGAATATGCTCCACTAGTTAAGTATTTGGCTGGCAGGATTGGTGTACATATTGGTCACAAGGTAGAGTATGACGATCTTATTAGCTATGGTATCTTTGGGCTTATAGATGCTATAGACAAGTTTGATCTTTCTAAGGGTGTAAAGTTTGAGACTTACGCATCTTTGCGGATACGTGGTTCCATAATAGATAGTATAAGAAAAATGGACTGGGTACCTAGAGATTTGCGGCAAAAAAACAAACAACTGGAAACGGTATATGTTGAGTTAGAAATTATTTTGGAAAGAGAACCAACAGAAAAAGAGATAGCGGAGAAACTCAACATTTCTATAGAAGAAACAAGAGATTTGATGAAAAAGGCTGCTGTTGTGAACCTCGTATCTTTAGACGACTACTTGGAGCAAAATCACGAGGATACTTTTTTTTCTACAGCAGATGATCCGGAAAGCAATTATCAAAAAACAGAAGTTCGAGATATTTTAGTAAATGCTATAGATAAATTGAGCGAAAAGGAAAAAAAGGTGGTAAGTTTATATTATTTTGAGGATTTGACATTAAAAGAAATTAGCAAAATTATGGGAGTTACTGAAAGCAGGATTAGTCAGATACATTCTAAAGCTGTTACAAAACTTCGTACAAAACTTGGTAAATACAAATCAGTTATGGATTTTTAGGAGGAACATAATGATAAACAAAGAAGTTGCAAAAAACGTATTAGCAAAAGCACTTTCCACAGGGGGAGATTTTGCAGAGATTTTTATTGAAAACAAAACAACCGCTAACATTAGTCTAGTGAGCGGCAAGTTGGATCAAGCGGTAAGCGGTATAGACTACGGTCTTGGGCTTAGGATTTTTAAAGGCTACAACGCTATTTATGCTTACACAAACGACACAAGTGAAAGTAATTTGTTAAAAATCGCAAAAGACGCAGCAGCAGCAATACAGGGGGGGCAAAAAGAAACGGTATTGGATTTTACTACAAAAACCGTTCCAAGCATACACCCCATAATAAAACTGCCTGGCTCTGTACCAAAAAGTGATATTATAGACATATTAAAACAAGCTAGCCAATGGTCTTTTGACTATGATCCGCAAATTACCCAAACGAGCGGAGGCTACACTGAAGAAATGCAAGACGTTGCTATAATAAATTCCAATGGCTTGTGGGCTGAAGACAGAAGGATACGCACTCGTATCTACGTTGGTGCTGTAGCGGGAAATGGCCAAGAAAAGCAAACAGGAGGTCATGGACCAGGGGCACACAAAGGGTATGAACTGCTAAATACAATTAATTTGGAAGAGCTAGCCAAAGACAGTGCGCGTATAGCTGTTACAATGCTTGGTGCAGACTATGCTCCATCCGGAAAAATGCCTGTTATTATTGACAAAGGCTTTGGAGGAGTTATTTTTCATGAGGCTTGTGGTCACAGTTTAGAAGCTACTGCAATTGCCAAAGGTGCTTCGGAGTTTTGCGGCAAAATGGGTCAGCCAATAGCTAGCTCTATTGTTACGGCAATAGACGACGGCACAATACCGAACTATTGGGGTTCTCAAAACATAGATGATGAAGGCACACCAACCAGGAAAAATATTTTGATAGAAAATGGCATTTTGAAGTCTTATTTGGTAGACACCTTAAATGGTATAAAAATGGAAACTCCATCTACAGGTTCCAGTCGTCGCCAATCTTACAAATTTGCTCCTACATCTCGTATGACAAATACGTATATACAGGCGGGAAGCGACAAAGAAGCCGATATTATAGCCTCTACAGAGCATGGGTTGTATGCTGCAAAGATGGGCGGCGGTTCTGTTATGCCTGCCACAGGCGAGTTTAACTTTGCTGTTACAGAAGCATATATGATAAAAAACGGCAAAATAGACAAGCCGGTGAGGGGGGCAAGCCTTATCGGAAAAGGTTCTGATGTTCTTTTGAATATAGACGCAGTGGCTGACAAAGAAACCCAAGACCAAGGGATGTGCGGCTCTATAAGCGGTGCAATACACACAAATGTAGGACAGCCCATGATACGGGTAAAAGAAATGATAGTAGGGGGACGAAACTAATGAAAAAAGAAATTTATGAAGAAGCAGCAAGCCAAGGTTTTAGCGATTGGGAAATTTATTCCGTTAATGGAAGTTCCTTTGAAGCACAAATACTTAAAGGGCAAGTGCGTGAGTATAAAAACTCTGCACCTAGCGGACTTTCTTTTAGAGGCACATATAACGGTAAAATGGGGTATGCCTATACAGAAAAGATGGAATCAGACGTTGTAAAACCTTTGGTTAGTATGGCAAAAGAAAATGCGATAATAAAAGAAGAAGGGGAAGTTGAGGAGCTTTTTAAAGGCAGTCCAAGTTATCCTGAAATAGAAGGTTTGCGACCGGCTCTTGGTCAAGTTTCTGCTGCTCAAAAAATAGAGATGGCGAAAGAGATGGAACGTATAGCTCTATCGCTGGACAAACGTGTTGTTGCGGCAGACTATTGTATTATACGTGCCGGGGAAAACCGAGTTTCTATCGCCAACAGTGCCGGGTTGGATCTTAGCGACGAAAGTGGCAACGGTGTTGCCGGGGTTGTTGTGCGGGTAGTAGATGGCAATAGCACAAAAGTTGGTATGGAAATTTGGGGTGGCAAGGATTTTTCCACATTTAACGCAGAAGCCATTGCAAAAGAAGCGGTGAGTGAAGCAATAAAGAAATTGGGTGCAACCAGCATAAAATCCGGAGATTACAAAGTTATGTTTAAAAACGAGGTTTTCGCTAATTTGTTCTCTGTTTTTCTTTCAAACTTTTTTGCCGAAACGGTACAAAAAGGCTTTTCTTTGTTAAAAGATAAAGTGGGAGAGCAGATTGCTAATCCTTTGCTCACAGTAAGGGATAATATCTCTCATCCTCTTAGCTTGAGTGCGGCTTCTTTTGATAGCGAAGGGGTTGCGGTGCGTGATAAAGTGGTAATAGAAAATGGCGTACTTAAAACATACCTTTACAATTTGAAGGCCGCAAAAAAAGATGGCACACAAAGCACGGGCAACGGCTTTAAATCATCCTTTAAAGGAGATATAAGAACAAACGTTAATAACTTCTTTATTGAAGCAGGCAAAACACCATTTGAAGAAATGATGAAAAGTTTTAGCGGTGTTCTAATTACCGATTTGCAGGGATTACACTCCGGTGCTAACTCTATATCGGGAGATTTTTCCTTGCAAGCCGAAGGTTTTTTGATAGAAAACGGTGAGGTAGTAAAACCTGTGGAACAAATAACTGTTGCGGGTAATTTTTACACATTTTTAAAAAATATTACGCAAATAGCTGACAATTTGCATTTTTATCCCTTTGCTCAAATTGGCTCCCCCGCAGTTTTGGCAGAAGGTCTAAAAATAGCCGGAGAATAAGCGGGGTAATAAATGAAAAAAATAAGGCACATGGAATCACTTTTGGGAAATGTAACAATAGAAGCCGATGGCGACTATATTACAAAAATAAAAGTGGGGGAGATAAAAGGCGATGATATTGAACCGGATTGTGCAATTCTTCTTCAATGTGCCTATGAACTGACGGAATATTTTGAAGGGAAACGCCAATATTTTACTTTTAAATATAAAAATATTGGAACTCCCTTTAGAGAGAAAGTTTGGAGTCAGTTAGAAAAAATCCCTTATGGTGAAACCGTTACATATAAAGATATAGCCAAAGCTGTAAACAATGCCAATGCTGTAAGGGCGGTGGGCGGTGCAAACCATAATAATAATTTGTGGATAGTTGTACCGTGCCATAGGGTAATAGGGTCAAATGGTCATTTGACAGGCTATGGTGGTGGTATTTGGCGAAAAGAATGGCTGTTAAACCACGAAAAAAGATTTAGAGGTATAATATGAAAAAAATATTTGCTTTAATAAGTATAGTAATTGTAATGGTGGCTTTTCCTTCCGTCGCTTTTGCGAACCCAACATTAACAATAGAAGAGGCAACTCGCCGTGCAATAAACAACAGCAATGCCATTCGTAATTCTCAAGACAATGTAACATTAACAAGGGAAAACGAGCAGAGAATGAGAGATGTTTTTTGGCAGTTGCCTACTTGGACAGGCTCGGATTTTATACGCTTTCAAGCTGATATTATGCGTATAGAGGCCGGTCGTGCCGTTACATTAAACAGCATAACTGCCCAAAGAGAAACTCTTGGTTTTATTGTGGCTAATCATTTTGCCAATATTGTTATGGCACAAAATGAACTGGTTCTTTTTGACGAAAATTTGGTAATAATGCGACAAGATATAGAAATGTTACAAACAATGGAAACCCTTGGGATGGCAAGCGGCACGCAGTTGCGTATTGCCCAAAATGGGTATCAGCAAGCCTTGCACAACCGTGCCAACCTTATTGCGTCTATAGAAACAGCTTTTAGAGAGCTTAACCGCCTAATGGGTACAAACCAAAACAATATATATGATTTGGTTTTTGAGCAAAACTTTGAGCCGTTGCAAGATATTGATATTGAACGGTATATCCGGTTGCACCAAAACAGCGATATACAAGTTGATAATGCCGTTCGCCAGTTATCTATAGCCCGTTTCGAGTTAAACAGCCACGGTGGTGAACCATTTAACCGAATAACCGGGACAGGCGAGCCGGGAGCTATAACTCGTACCGAGCGGGAGCTGGCTGTAACTCAAGGCAACAGAGATTTAGAGGCAGCACGAGAATCTGTGGAAAATAACGTGATAGACCTGCATAACAATATACTAAGCCTGGAGTTGGCGATACAAGGTACTGAACTTCAAATTAGTATTTTAGCACAAGAACTTTTGGTGATGGAAGTGCAATATTATGTCGGGCATTTGATAAAAATAGAGTTGGATCGCACAGTTTTGGAGATGTACAATTTGCAAGAGACTCTGCGTAGACACAAAGTGAATCATGGGTTGCTTGTTATGCAATTGACTAACCCTAGTATTGCGTTGGGTTAAAAAGTAGCTTGTTCTGATGCGAACTTTGAAACTCTTTATGTGAGACTCTATGGCTGACTCTATGACTGAAGCTATGTCATAATATTTTAACCTACAATAACCTATTCTCAACAATAAACCGAAATTGAGGATAGGTTATTGTATCGTGTTTCATGTGATTGGGACACGATTTTTTTGTCTTTACTATACCAAAAACATTGTCATTTTTATGGTGCAACACTATAAACACTCTCTGTAAAAAAATATCCGGCAATGCCGTTGTTACGTGCTATTTGCGACCCGGTACTGTCATCAAAATGCCACCATTCGGATGCCAGGGGTGTAAAGCCGGCATCTAGCATTATGTTATGCAATCGTAGCGCCCCTTCTGTTATGTCCGGTCGCAGAGTTGCGTTACGCCAAGCCACATTAGACAAAGACGTGGGGTTTACAGTAATTGAAGCTACAGGGCTAAGGTCGTGCATGTGGGAGTTCATGGCATATGTATTATATGAACTTATCGATAAATGCCTGTATTCCCCGGCGGTGGCAAAAAACGCAGAGTTCACCCTAGCCAAACTTACATCTACCGCTGCTCCTCGTTGGTGGTTAGAAATATTTTGGGAGATAAACCAACCAACTGTCCAAGGGGAGTCGTCTATTGCGCTCCTGGCTCCGGGGTGCAGATCAAGAGTTGCATTAAGATTATCAACGATCTTTCGCTGCGTTGGTCTAGGCCTGTATGCCTCTATCATTACTAGTGTGTCGCCATTTTCTAAAGCAATCTGCTGTGCAATAGAAACAAGCCGTGCAGTGTTAAACAAAATAGGAACAATAAACTCTTCTCTGCCTAGCCGTTCATTAAAGGAATGGGCGCTGTATAGCTGCTGTCCGGTTACATTTTCCACAAAAAATCCTGAAGTACGCATCATGGAGCTATAGGCATTTGTAACGTCGTATATTATGGAAGGGAGTATATCGGGCAAATTTATAAAAATGTGATCCTGATTTATGTCTACCACAACTTCTTCCGGTGTAATGACTCTAAATGTGTTGCCTGCGTGGTCAAGTATTGTAAAAACTTGCCCGACTTGCAAAGGTGGGGAGCTTCGAGCGACCCAGCCGGTAGCACCACGCACAGGCAAGTCAAACTCACCGCCTCTGGCCCTATAGTCAATAAAATTCTCCACTATGTATTGTTGCTCCATACCTTCAACCCCCACGGGCATTTCTACTGTTTCGCTAGGACCTACCAAATATTCTTGTATTTGCACTATGATTGGTATATCTATGTCAAATACATTAACTGCAACGAACATTAGCCCAAAAGTTCCTACTAAAAGTATTACCATAGATAGACCAATTGCAATAAATATTTTTTTATCCATAGGGTACCTCACTAAAAATGGTTTCTGTGAAAAAGTTACCTGTCACATTTATTCCGGCGGCGGCGACGTTACCGGCTTGATCGGTAAAATGCCACCATTCGGAAGCTATAGGCATAAAACCAGCCTCTACCATATAATTAAATAGCCGCAAGCCGCCTTCTGTGTTGTGTGCGGGAAGTGTCATTTCCTGCCACTGAGAAAAGGAAAGGTTTACAGGGGCTGTAACGATTGCGGCAGCGGGGCTTAGCTCATGAATATTGGAAATCATTGGATAGCGTGCGTAATTAGTAATTCGAGTAAAGGTGAAATCCCCTATGTAAACACTTTCTGTTTCCAATATGCGTGCTAGATGTACATCAAAAGCCGCTCCCCGTTGGTGATCGGAAATGTCTTGGGATATAAACCATCCCACATGCCAACCCCCAAAATTTATAGTATTTGCAACAGAAGAATTTGCATATATTAAATCACTCAAAGCATCTCTAACCATAGTCTGTGCTTCCATTGGTCTAAAGGCCTCGTACAGTATAATTATATCGCCGTTTTCAATAGCATTTCTGTGGGCTTGGGCGAGCATAACAGCACTACTATACAATGATGGAACTATAAACTCGTATCGGTCAAGCCTGGGGTTAAAGGAATAAGCATTATACAGAGCGTATCCTGTTATGCCAGGCAAAAACCACCCTCCGGAGCGTTTTACAGAGGCCGTTGCATTAGATATATAAAATATCATGGAGGGAAGTATATCGGGCAAATTTATAAAAGCACGGCTGTGAGGGATATAACCGTAAGAGCCGTCTGTAAGACGGATATACCAAAAGCTCCCTTGCTCCCTGATGATTGTGAAGGGAGTCCCTCCGGGCATTGCAAAAATAACTTCTGCCGCCATATCAGGGGCATTTCTTATTACAGAATATACAGCAACCCACCCCGTTGCTCCATTTAGCGGTAAATCAAAAAAACCTTGATAAACAGGAAGATCCGGTGCCGGTGCAGTATCAAACATATAAATTTCCGGCACCGCAACCGGTGCTGTTACTGCTTCGGAAGCTATTACAAACTCTGTTACAGTGTCTGCTGTTGCCGGATTTTGTTCCGATGGATTCATCTCTATATCAGAGAAAAACGGCAAATCCAAGAAGAGTGTTAAAAATAGCAACAACGCACCTAGTAGCAACACCGCAAAAAGCACAACAAAAACTTTGGTGGAAAAGCGTCTTTTTCTATAGGGGTTTCTGTAGATGTTTTTTTTGTTTAGCTGTCTTAAAATGTTTTTGTCTGCTTTCATCTTTTATCTTCGCTCAAAATGGTGATAGTCTCTGGGAGAGGTCCAATTTCCGCCCCATATCCAACCACGGCTGATAAAGGCGGTGTATACAGCATCACCTCTTGTTATCATACCCGGTCGCACATTGTTTCGGTCGAGGTAATCTGCACCTATCAGCGGCCAAATAGTTTGCCCCCGCTGGTATGGGTTTTGCACAGGGTTAATATCTATAGCCATACCCATGCCGTGGCGGGAAAGTGTGTTTGTTCCCGCAATATTTCTGTAGTTAAAGCCTACAGAGTTATTGTCGTGCATGGAGTAGTAGTCGGTGGCATCGTAAAAATCTATAAGACGAATACGTTCTATAGGCCACTGTGCTTCATAAATTTCTTGAAAAATTTCTAAAACTTCCTCTGCTATTTGAGCCGCAACTATCATTTGTCCTAACCTGCGGTTTCCTTGAAAATCTATGTGGGTTAGGGTTAGGTACGCAAGATGGTAGTGACCAAATCTTGTGTGGGGGTGGAAGGAGCTGTCTGTTATAAGCTCAATAATGTGGTAAGGAAGGGGTTCGGCAGTAAACACAGGTTGTAGGGGTATATAGCTTGGGGTTGTATCTATAATAAGGGTGTTGCGAGTGGGTACCCAATTTAGGCGTACCTCTATTATATCACTCAAATCCCTAACAGCAACAAAACCATGAATGTTTTGGGGTATGTTTATGTGGGGTGTTTGGGCAAACAGATAGTGGATATTTCCGGCGGATATATAGTTGAACCCGTTATGGTTAACTACGGTTATATTTTTTCTGTTTCCGTCTACCAAAACGTATATTTGGGTGGTTTGAGCATAGCCGACTGTAATAAAAATTGCTATTAGTAAAAACAGAATTTTTGTCATGGTGGTGAATCTCCTATGTTTATTGCCGGGGTTAAATTAGGAAGTTATTTCCCTATAGAGTCTAGCTTGAAGCACATAATTTAACCCCGGGTAGGACGTTGATGCTGTGGTAAGGGTCAGCACTCTGTCGTATGGGTTAACGGCTATCCTGGTATTGTATATACTAGCTAGGGAAAACTGCATAATCATATCTCCCCAATTGCTGTGGGTAACTACACCAAAGGGGAATGTGGAAGGGGCAAGGTAAAAACTGAAAATTTCCCAACGGCTAACCTCGTATAGGGTATTGAGGGAGATTATTGGGTTTTGTAAAAAAAAGTCATAATCTGCATAATTGCTCAAAATATGCCGAAAAGCATACGTGCCGGAGTCGAAAATAACCGTGTTTTGATCCTCATCAAGCAAGTTTACATCCATATCCATAAAAACAGGCCATGCGGCTGTTGGTGCAGCTTGAACCACAAGGGCATTTAACCCCGTTCCCGCTATATACACCCTTGCAACGATGTTGTTATTTCCATATTGTTCCCAAAGGGCAACAAACTCGGGTCTCGGATCCATAACAACTTGTGGTGAAGGTGTTGGGGTTGGAACATAAGTTGTGTAATAGTCAGTATAGGCGACAGATTCCGGGCTGTAAAAAGTTTCCGTTTCGTATTCATATGTCTGAAGCGGGGGATAAGCATACTGTGGCAATACGGGTGTGTTGTGCTGAGGGTTATATACGATAACAGAGGGTTCATAGGCAGATTCCGTATTATTCATACCATATTCTGTGTTTTCCCCTTCTTCTGTGATATATGTTGTTTCCGCAGGCACCTCTTCTTGAACAGGCAGAGTTGCAATCTCTACGACAGATTCCATAGATTCCATATTGATTGCTGTTGCTTCGGTAGCCGCAACTTGTGCAGGCTCATACACCGCCGCCCTAAAATATGTTGCCCACCAATAGCTAAAGCCTGTGCCAAAAGACACTATTATCAAAAACCCCAAAGCTGCAAATGTAACCCAAACGGGACGCTCCGGTTTTGGCGCGATTTTAGCCTGTATTGGGGTGTTATTAGCAGAGAGTTCTTTAACAGCAACGGTCAAATTGTTAATTGCTTCTATTAGCTCTTTGGTGAGTTCTTTATTGAGTTCTTTGTCGTTGTTTTCCATGCTTTCATCTCCTCCGCATTTTAAGATGTTATCTCTCTGTACAACCTGGCCTGAAGAACATATTTTAGGTTAGGGTTATTGGTGGATTCTGTCGTTAGGGTAAGAACCCTGTCATATTGAGTAACATCTATTCTAGTGTTGTACAGGCTTGCCAGTGAAAATTGCATTATCATGTCTGCCCAGTCTTCATAAGTTTCTTGATTAACTACATTAAAGGGAAATGTTGTGGGGGCAATATAAAAACTAAAAATTTCCCAACGGCTAACTTCATACAACGTGCTAAGAGAAATAATAGGGTGTTGCAAAAAAAAGTCATAGTTTTCGTAGTTGCTAAGCACATGCTGGAAAATATATGTGCTATGGTCGTAAATAACAGTGTTTTGATCTTCCGCAAGAAGATTCACGTTTGAATCCATGTAAACAGGCCACTCTCCCGCCGGCTCATCTTGAACCACGAGGACATTTACCCCTGTACCTTCTATATATACTCTTGCAACAATGTTATTATTTTGGTATTGTTCCCAAAGAGCAACAAACTCCGGTCTTGGATCCATAGTGATCTGCTGAAAAACATCGGAAGCCGCTTCCTGATCATCCTCATGAATGGGTTGCTCTGCTAACTGTTGTGGCCCAAATGCGATGGGGGTAATAGGCTCATAAATAACGGCGGGCCTAAAATATGTAGTCCACCAGTAACCAATCCCGGTAATAAATGAGATAGCTATTAATACGCCCAAAACTGCAAAAGTGGCCCATGTGGAGCGTTTTGGTTCTTCATATAAATTTTCTGTTTTAGATTGTGCATTTTCTTTAGGTTCGGCAAATTCGGGTGCTTTTTGCAATTCTTGTGAGTCTTGCGCGTCCTGTGATTCTTGTGGAAGCTCTTTGACTGCCGCCGCTAAACTGCCAAACCCCTTTGCAATATCTTCTAAGGCTTTTGCAATATCCTGATTTCCTTTCATTTATCTGCCTCCGTATATTTGCTCTATTAACTCCCTCATAGTAGTTGCAGGTATATAATTTACAAAAAGCAAATCGGCGTTATAATTTTCCCGCAAAATTTCGAGGATGCTACCTGTATATTGCCGCGGATCTACAACTATAACATTTTCATAATTTGGAGCAAGCCATATTATTAAGGGGTTTGCAAAGCTGTCTTTCACCACCACAAGGGTTTCTCCGTTTTGGTTAGAACTTGAAAACTCTATGCGGGGGTGATCTCCTCCCAAAAACACACGATAATCCGCATATGCCAGGTTTTGTGGGATTGCAAAAAGATCCGTTGAAAACGTTGTGCCGTTGTTAAGCTCATACAGATATATTATATCCGGATGTGCAAGCACAATTGGATTTTGTGTCCCTATTGCCAAAGAGCCGATAAAACCATGTATAGCGTGTTCCAGATAGTTATCTATCGTAATCGGCTCTATACCGGCGGCGGCCGCAAAAGCGTGGTAGGCACGGTACGCCCCAATAGCTGTCCAATGGTGGTCTGTTCTGAAAAATAGGTATTCCTCTGCGTGGTTATGTAACGCGTGGTATGCGTCTACGGGGATTATACCCGGGTCAAGCAAGCTGTTTATAAGCTCAATTGTCCCTATTTGGGAACTATTTGCGGCAGCGTATCTTTCGCCCATAAACGCCACTTTTACAGGGGCTACCAAAGAAAACATTCGGACGGTTTCGGGAATCTCTCTCCTAAAGCTGTTCAAAACCTCGGCGTAACGAATCGCAAGCTCTGTATCTTCTATATATCGCAGAAAAAACACTGCGTGATCATGAAAATTGCTGTCTTCCCCAAATGGTAGGTTGGGGTCAACATTGTACCCTGTTGTGAGGGTCGCAGTGGTAAGACCGCCAATTTGTGCCAAAGTTGGCACAAGCCCATAACCTAAATCATCGGCACCAAAATAAACCATCATCGAACCCGGAAGCCTTACACCAAAAGATCTGTCAACTATATCGCCGAAACGTAACCATGTGGTGCGTCCAAAGGAGTTGTCCAAAAAATAGTTTTCCAGATTATAAAAATACTCCCTACTCACAAAACTTTCTATTGTAAATGTAGGTCTTGTTTGCATCACTCTGTTTTCAAACACTTCTGCCTGTGGGTCAGAAGGTAGTAAAAAAATGATAACCATCAATACGGCAATCATGCCGCCAAACACATAAAGATTTATTTTTTCCATCGTTGTTTACCTTAAAATCTAAAGTATATAAAAGTAGTAAAGGACTGCCCTATCAAAAGCATAAAGCTGAAGGCGAGTATTGTAAAGTTCAAAACAGGCTCCGAAACAGGCATTTCACCTTTTAAGTAGTTAAAAACTTTTATGGGTATTTGGGTAGAGAAAATCGCAAAAATGGGTAATACCCATAAATTAGCTAAAAATAACTCTATTGCCAAGTGGTCTGTAATTTGCCCACCCAAACCAAAGAAATGCCCTGTCATCGCTAAAAATTGCCCAAGGTCTGTAAAGTAGAATATGAGCCAGCCAAACATTACAACAAACAAAACATATACATGTGCGAAAGCGGCGTGTATCCTTGTTAAAATTCCCTTTAGGTAGTACTTTTCTATAACTAATATAACCCCAAAATATAGTCCCCACAAAATAAAGTTAAAGGAAGCACCGTGCCAAAGCCCTGTTAGCGCCCATATTATCATTATGTTCAAAAGCTGGCGTTTTCTGTTGCCCCCAAGGGGGATGTAAACGTAGTTTCTGAAAAACATGCCTAAACTAATATGCCATCTGCGCCAAAAATCTGTAATAGACTTTGACTCGTAGGGGTAGTGGAAATTTTCTTTAAAGTCAAATCCAACTATTTTTCCAAGACCGATTGCCATGTCTGAATAGCCGGAGAAGTCAAAATATATCTGAAAAAAGAACATTGTTATACCAAGCCACACACCGACGGTAGAAGATGTGGCAGCGCTTGTGTCTAACAATTGTGTTGCAATAGCTCCCGCATGGTTTGCGAAAATAACCTTTTTGCCCAAACCCATCACAAAACGGGTGACACCTTGGCTAACACCGGCAAGGGTAGACTCCCGCTTGGAAAGCATATGTTGTACGTCTATATAGGCTATTATAGGCCCTGCCACAAGCTGTGGGAACATGGAGACGTACGTTAAAAATTTTAGTGGGCTTTTTTGTGCCGCTACCCTACCCCGATAAACGTCTATAATATATGACATTGTTTGGAAGGTATAAAAGGAAATACCAATTGGCAAAGCCGGGGCAAAAGTGATATTTATGCCAATAATCCCAAGTAAAAACTCGCTGTATTTAAACAAAACGAGCAAGCCCAGGCTCGCACACAGAGATATAACAAGCATTACCGTGGCTATTCGCTTGCCCCTGTGCTTTTCTATTAAAATACCAAGCAAACAGTCCACAGCACTTGAAAAAATTATGAGTACAACCCAAACAGGCTCACCGGCGGCATAAAAAATCAATGAAGAAATGAGCAATACAAAATTTCTTACATTTAGATATTTTGCCGGCACAGCAAAATATACCGCCATAAATATAGGCAAAAAAAGCACAAGGAATGTCATGCTGGAAAAGACCATCGTTTACTTACCTCTTGTTTATCGTTACAACACCTGTTTCTATATCCCAATATGTATCTGCATCCAGCACTACCTCAAAAAAGGAAAGAGGAGCATATATTGTGTGATTATAAACCACTACAGGTGCATCAAAAGATTCTACACGACCATTCACAAAAGCTGTGGTACGCCCTACATGTACATTTACTGCTGTATTTTCTCCTGTTATTTCCATATTTCCGTGATATAGATTTACATCCATACCCAAAAGAGATAAGGGCAACAATAAATTCCCTTCTCTAATAATTGGCCTTTCTTCGAGGGTTCGCAGTGTGCTTCCAAAAAATACGTTGTTTATGCGGTTAAGCCTTGCTGTTTCTCGCCTTTGCAGCTCTTCAAAACCGAAGTTCAGCAGGCGTATGCTCTCGGACATGCTGCTTTCTACATTTGGAGCGCTCATTAGCACAGCAACTACCCTGCGGCCGTTGCGATAAGCAGTTGTGGAGTGATTCCAGCCTGCTTGGCGTAAGCTACCTGTTTTAAAACCATCTGCCTCCGGCATCAAATCCCAATTTACCAAACGGTTTGTGTTTACCCAGTGTGCGCCGTTAAAGGAAACACTCCTTTGATTGGTTATACGCAAAATATCCGGGAAACGCTGTATAAATTCGTGGGTTAAGCGTGCTATAGAGTATGCGTTTGTGTGGTGAGGTTGGGCACCGTGAGAATTAAAAAAGCTACTATATAATCCACGCTCTTCCATTACCTCATTCATTCTGTCTATTAGGGCTTGGTCGCTACCAAACATGTACTCCCCTAATATCACAGAGCCGGCATTGGCACTGGGCAACATCATAAGAGTCAAAAGCATGTCTACACTTACGTATTGACCGGCATTAAAACGCACCTCGGATCCTTGCAGGCGGGGGGTTCCGGCATTTGTAGATACAGTTGCGGCGTGTTGGCTAACCGGTATCATCGTGTCTAGGGTTAGATTGCCTCGCTCTATCTCCTCGTACACGACAAATGCCGCTACACTTTTTGTCATGCTAGCGGGAACCCAACGGCGATAGGCATCGCGTTCGTAAAGTACCTCTCCTGTGTGGTAGTCTAATACTATTGCTATTGGTGCAACGGGGTTAGCGGGGCTGTAGCCATACACTACAGTAGTTGAAACCGCTGTTGCAACTACCGTTATTAAAGATATTAAAAGAATTTTTATTTTTTTTGCTTTGATTGCTTTGATTACTTTCATTGGAAGCAGTCTCCTTTCGTGTCACAATTTATTATTTCTCAAACTTTCTTTCATAACTTTTTGGATAAATACATTATACTAATTTTTTGCATAAAAGTCTAGCAAACTGTAAAATGCAAATTCGGGTACCATACGTAAAAATTTCACACCTTTCACAAAAAAAGTTGAGCAATAACATTTTTTAGGTTATAATGTAACAAACGTATTTGGAAACCATGGAGATAGAGGTAACCCTACCGCCGGAAGGGCGTAAAGGTGTTATGATCGATAGCATCCATATGATTGAAAAGACGTTTGTTATAACATCAAAGGAGTTTTTAAAATTTGCAAAAAATTAAAATAGCAACAAAAAGGAAAACCACAGGGGAAAAACTTACATACACATTTAAATCGGATGTGTTGTTTAAAATGTTGTTTGTGAAATATCCGGATCTGCTTAAAAGATTGGTTGCTGTATTGCTTAAT